>JAICPY010000003.1 GCA_025929585.1 Steroidobacter sp. | reverse complement strand
TCCTCCTCAAGCTGATCCACGTTGCAGGTGTCGTGCTCTTCTTGGGCAACATCGTTACCGGCGTTTTCTGGCATCAACACGCGTGGCGCACGCGCGATCCGCGTTTGCTCGCGCATACGCTGGCCGGGATCATTCGTAGCGACCGTTTGTTTACGACACCGGGTGTTTTGATCATCGCGATTGCCGGTGTTGCGGCGGCGATGGCGGGAAGAATTCCCATCCTCGGAACGGGCTGGATACTGTGGTCGATCGTTTTGTTCGTTATTTCGGGTGCAGTGTTCGGCACTCGTATCGCACCGCTTCAGCGTCAGCTCTTAGCGTTAGCGCGCGCTGGGGTCGAACAGCCACCGTTTAATGAAGCCAGCTACACCCAACTCGCAGGGCGTTGGAAAATCTGGGCCGCGGTCGCGACGCTCGCGCCCGTCATTGCCGCCGCACTGATGGTATTGAAGCCGGTGCTGTGACCTGCGGCGTGCGGGTGCGGGGTGCGAAAGATGTCTCGTCTAGACATCCGTTGCATTCTCACTCACTCTCGCCTTCCTTTTCCCTTGGCGCTGTTACTCCATGCCCACCACCGCACTGATCACCAATGATGCTGTCGTTCTCGGCCTGCTGAGTGCGACTTTAGGCGGGATTTTCTGGACAACGCAGTCGTCTCATTCGTTCTGGAAAAAGTTTTATCGTTACGTTCCTGCATTGTTGCTCTGCTACTTCCTGCCCGCGGTATACAACACGTTAGGCATCATCGATGGCGATGCGTCAGCGCTGTACGGCATCTCTTCTCGCTACTTGTTGCCGACGACGCTGGTGCTGTTGACTCTGTCGATCGACTTCCCCGCTATCGCGCGACTGGGACCTAAAGCCATCGTGCTGTTCTTGACAGGCACACTAGGCATCGTTCTCGGCGGACCGCTCGTGCTATGGATCTGGAGCTGGATCAGTCCCGATACCGTCGATGGAGATGTGTGGCGCGGGATGGCGACGCTCGCGGGTAGTTGGATCGGCGGCAGTGCAAATCAGACGGCAATGAAGGAAGTCTTCAACGTCGAAACCAATCTATTTGGAATGATGCTCGCGGTGGATGTCATCGTCGCAAACATCTGGATGGCGTTCTTGCTGTATCTCGCGGGACGAGCCGACGAGATCGATCAGCGTAGCGGTGCGGATCGAAGCGCAATTCTTGCGCTACGGGAGAAGATGGAGCGTTTCGAAGCCGAGCATGCACGCATTCCAAAGCTGCCCGATTACATGTTCATCCTCGGCGTCGGATTCGGAGCGACCGGGCTCTCGCATTGGGTTGCTACACCGCTGGCAGCTTACTTCCAAGGCGCTGTTTGGGCAGAACGCTTGTCGCTCGCGAGCGAGTTCTTTTGGATCGTCGTAATCGCAACCACGATCGGCATGCTGTTATCGACAACACGCGCGCGCGAGCTCGAGGGCGTTGGTGCATCGAAGATCGGCACGTTGCTGCTGTATGTCTTGATCGCAAGCATTGGCATGCACATGGATTTGCGCGCAATCTTCACGAACCCGGGACTGTTCGGTGTCGGTGCGACGTGGATTTTATTCCATGGGGGACTGATGATGCTGGTCGCGCGCTTGATTCGTGCGCCAGTGTTCTATTTCGCAGTGGGCAGTCAAGCGAACATCGGCGCGGCTGCCAGTGCACCGGTTGTCGCGAGCGCGTTTCATCCTTCGCTTGCTCCGGTGGGCGTACTACTCGCGGTGCTTGGATATGCGCTCGGAACGTATGCCGCCTGGGTGTGTGCGCAGATGATGCGAGTCGTTGCGGGACAGTAGCTTTGACTCGGTCGGAGCGTGCTCGGCACCTGGCGGCACGTAGTGATAAGCGGCTTCCAAGTTCCCGTTCTTGATGCACGGTGAAGCCGCCATCCCTTGTATCAGGAACCACTCGGTTCTGTTCGCCTTCCCCAAGGAGACAGCAGGTGTTGCCGGGAAACAGTGCTCTTTAGCCTGTTCAGTGAGAACGAGCTGACGATCGGTACTGGAGTTCAGCCAGAGCGCTGCATCCGCAGCTTCATTCTCCGCGTCGCGCCAGCGAGCGTGGCCGAAATGTGTGATCGGTCTCCGCAGGTGAAGCAAGTATTGCTCCTTGAATGCCGGCCACGCGAGTTCTCGCTGCGGATCCGCACGTTGCTCGACTCGTGCTACAAATGCGGCGCCCGATCTGACCTCGTTCAGCGCCGGGTTGACCCAAAAGCTCACTACCAGCAACACGCTGGCAATTGTTGTCGCATACGCTACGAATGCCGTGCGCCCGCGGAACAGGATGCATGAGAGGAATACTGCGATGCTGATCGACGCCAGTGGGCCGAGTAGATTCAGGCCATACCGTTCGCTGATCTCGACGTGCCTTTCAGGATGAAGCCAGAGATAAGCGGCTGCACCGACGCAAACTATGCCTATCGCTGCTGAAATCGCGAACACAATACGTTGAACACTCGCCTTGCGTGCAATCTCGCGCACGAAAGGCGCGCTCACGAGCACGAACGCAGGTACTGCGGGCAGAACATAGATGCCGCGCTTGCCGGCGCTGACGCTGAAGAACAGGATCACGATGACGATCCAGCTCAGCAGCATGACGATGCGAGGATCCCTTGCGAGCACCGCATCTCGCCACCTTGGCAAAAGCCACGGCAGCAACGCAGTCAGCGGCAGCCAGAACAGCGGAATGACCTCGATGAGGAAGTACCAGAACGGCTGAATGTGATGCCAGGCCGCCGTGTAGCGTTCGATCGTTTGTTGAAAGAGAATCTGATCGCGGTATGCAGCGATCGCTGGATGGGTATGCGAGAGCACAAGCAGCGGTACGAGCCACACACCGACCACAAGCAAGAACACGCAGGGCCCGAGCATCCATTTTGCGAAGCTTGCATCTTTATTGAGCGAAGAGGATCGCCCCATCAACATCCAAGGAATCAAGACGAGTAAGGGCAGGAACCCTACCCCCTTCGTAATCACTCCCAATCCTGCTGCCGCCCACCCGATCGCGTACCAACGCCATTGCGGGCCGATAAGCAAATGACGTAGGAGTCCATACAAGCTGAGCGTCGTCCATAAACAAAGAGTCGCGTCTATCTGCGCTTGGCGCGCTTGCCATACGAAATGCGGCGTGAGCAACAAGAGCGCGCCCGCAATCAATGCTGTTTCGCGATTCCACAACCGGCGCGCCAAGTCGTAGACCAGCACAATGCAACCGAGGCCTGCAAGCAGCGAAGGCAGCAGGAAAGAAGCACGCAGGGAACCGGTGAGCGCAAGACTCGAGGCAAGCAACCAAAAGAACAGCGGTGGCTTGTCCGAATAGATGTCGCCACCGACGCGCGGAATGAACCAGTCGCCGCTCGCGAGCATGTCTCGAGCGATTAGCGCAAAGCGAGGCTCGTCGGCCGGCCAAGGATCTCGAAGTCCGATGCCAGTAGCGATGAAAAGTAAACCGAATCCGAGCAGCCAGAACAGATCGACACGAACGTCCTTGCTACTCGCACTGCCGGGTCGTAGCCAACGCTCCGACCAGGATTGGATCACGACAAATCCTCTTCCGAACCTACTGATCTCGGAGCACGGCGCATCAGCCAGCGCACTGCGAGCAAGTCCACGATGCCTACCCACAAACGATTGTGAACACCGTATTTCGAAACGCCTCGAGTTCGCCGTCGATGGCGCACGGGTACGGAGATGACCTGGGATCCCTCGCGCTGAAACAACGCAGGTAGAAATCGGTGCATATGATCGAACGCCGGCACACGCAAGAAAGTGGTTCGATCAAAGAGCTTGATGCCGCAACCCGTATCGGGCGTACCGTCTCCGAGCATACGCTGTCGAATACGATTTGCGATGCGCGAGGATACTCGGCGCAACCACGTATCTTGGCGCGACACTCGGTTGCCGACGACCATTTTCAAGTGACCGTTACGATCTTTCCTCAAGCTGGCGAGCAGCGTCTGAATGTCTGCAGGATCGTTCTGACCATCACCATCGAGTGTAACGATCCAATCGGCACGCGCCGCGAGCACGCCGGTTCGTATGGCGGCGCTCTGACCGCTGCGCTTCGCGTGGCGCAGCAGCCGAACTTGCGACACGTCCCGGTGTAATTCCCGGATGGCAGTCGCACTTGCATCCGTGCTGCCATCGTCTACAAACAGGATTTCATAGAGCACGCGTCCAGAAAGTGCGGCGCTGATTTCCAATCCAAGCGCACGGATATTTTCAGCTTCGTTGCACACCGGAATCACGACCGACAATTGCAGCCCGTCGTGTGCAGAAAGAGGTTGAATCTGAGAGGCGACCATAGGATGACGGAAAGATCTACGTTTCACGACTCGATGGCCGATCCTCGAGGCCGCCATCGTTGACCGCAGATATGGCGTTAGACGATAGAGCGGCTGAAAATCATTCGCTGACGCCCCAAGAGGCCGCGATTCTCGTCGGCCCCGGCATCGAACAGTATCAGTGTCGATTATCCAGTCGAGCGATCGCCATGTCGATTGCACCCAGGATGGTGGCTGGCATGAAGGGCTTCCCAACCAGCGCGACGGGACGCAACTGTGTGGCGGCTTCCGTGTTGCCGTTGTCGAGATTGCCGCTCACCAAGACCGAAGGGACGTCGTATTGTTCGCGCAAATAGCGGGCCACGTCCAAGCCGCTCGTACCGTTGCGCAAACGCATGTCTACGAAAGCAAGATCGGGGCGTTCTTTTCGGACGATCTCTTTGGCTTCTTCGGGATCGAAGGCGATGCCGACGACGCGATGGCCGGCGTCCAAGACAATTTGCTCTAGATGAAGCGCGATCAGCGCTTCGTCCTCCACAATTAGGATCCGGGCCTCCACGCCGATGTAGCCTGCTCTGGAAATATGATCTCCACCTCGTAACCCGTGGAGGATGAATGGGTTTTGATGCGTCCTGAAAGCTGTCTCACGAACGTATCCACCAATCGCCTACCCAGCCCGCTTTGTTCCGCTTTTGTGCTGCCCTGTATGCCGCGACCGTTGTCGGACGTCGAAAGTCGCAATTCTCCCGACGGTATCCGAACTAGCGATACGTTGATTACATTCTGATCGTTGGGGGTCTGCGCGTACTTCAACGAATTAGTTACCAACTCATTCACGATCAAGGCGACCGGTACCGCCACCTCGGTAGGCAATCTCACGCGCTCGACCTGAACTGTGATCGTCGTTTTGCCCGGATCCAGGATGCTTGCGTTCGATAGTCCGACGCACAACGAAGAGATGTACTCATCCATCGCGACGGTCATCGGATCATCGTCTTGATACAAACGCTCATGCACTGACGCGATTGCCATCACGCGTGACACCGCGTGCTGAAAACGCTCGCGAGCTTGAGGGTCGGTGAACTCCTGCGATTGTAAATTCAGGATGCTCGTGACGAGCTGCAGACTGTTCTTGATTCGATGATTGATTTCCCGCAGCAGCAAATTGCGCTCTTCGAGCATTGCACGAAGGGTCGATTCGGATCGATGTAGCCTCAGCAACGCTCGTACCACGGCCTCGAGCTCTTCCTGCTCCACGGGCTCAACCAAAAACGAGTCGGCTCCCGCCTCGAGTGCACCGACGCGATCACGCAGTTCGATGCTCGTTGCGGACATCTGCAATACGATGGTGGAGCTGGTCTCGGGATCACCCTTGATTCGACGACACACTTCGATGCCGTCGATTCCCGGCAGATTGATATCGAGCAGTACCAGCGGCGGGCGTTCGCGACGCACGATCTCGAGCGCTTCCTCGCCAGTCTTGGCTTCTAGTACGGTAAAGCCGGCCCTGCGCAGTATGCGACTGGTCGCATACAACGCGGCATCGTCATCGTCGACGTTCAGAATCGTGTCAGGTACGACTTGCATTGCCGTTCATCGGTTCTCTTCGAAAGTTGGCAGGCGGCCGGCCATTCTCGGTACGACCTCCGGCAGACCCAGTACAGCGCCTTAGCGCATCTAGTAGCGTGTCTTTGGAAAGGTCGGTCTTCGAGAGTAGTTGCGACACGCCTTGCAATTCCTCCTGCAGACTCGCCGTGATCGGCAGCGAGGTCGAAACAATGACGGGAATATCCCGCGTTTGCGGGTCAGCGGCAAGCGCCGAGAGCATTTCTTGCCCACTCATCACAGGCATTTGTAGATCCACGATCAACACATCCGGCTGATCACGCTCGACGCGCCTCAATCCCTCCTTCCCGTTCTGAGCCTCGATCAGCTCGAAGGTTGCTTCGCTCTCGACGATCTGCCTTACGACATAGCGAAAGGTCTCCTCGTCATCGACGACGAGAACGCGCACCTGACCCTTTGCCGCTGGCGCTCGGGGAATCTTCGCGGCATGCGGGAAAACGAAAGGTAGCGAGACACGAAAGGTTGAGCCGACACCCACTGCGCTGGTGACCGAAATCTCACCACCCATCAACCTCGCCAGCCGTTGCGAAAGGGCTAGACCGAGTCCGCTACCCTTGTTCGTCTGTTGTAGCGTCCCCGCGATCTGTTCGAATTCCTCGAAGATGCGGCCTTGATCTTCGCGCGCAATACCGATCCCGGAATCTCGTACCTCGAAGGTCGCGTTACCGCGTTCCGGATCGACTTGTACGCTGACGCGTACTTCCCCGCGCTCGGTGAACTTCAGCGCATTGGAAATCAGATTACGCAGAATCTGACCGAGCTTGCCTTCATCTCCAATGACCGCGACAGGCTCGCAATCATCGAAGATCAAGTTCACTCGGCCGCCTGCTGCCTTCAGGGGCTTCAGCACGCCTCGCAAGCTGCGAATGAAATCCGAAAGCAGGAACTCGCTAGGATGCAGATCGACTTTTCCCGCCTCTACTTTCGCAAGATCGAGTAGGTCATTGACGAACTCGAGCAGTGTCTCGGCCGAGCGCCGGATGAAAGCGACTTGCTTCTCTTGTTCCGCTTCCAAGCTGCCATCGACACGATCCAGCAGGAGCCGCGACAACGCCAATATGGAATTGAGCGGCGTGCGAAACTCATGGCTGACGCTCGTGAGGAACTTCGATTTCGCTTCGCTTGCAGCGCGCAGCTGCTCAGCCTTCTCTTCGAGTTCCGCATAAAGCGCGACAACGCCGCGATTCGTGTCTTGCAACTCTAGGTTGAGACGCTGCAATTCCTGTTGTTTGTCTTGAAGCTCTTGAAGACTCGCGAGAAGCTCGCGATTCTGATCGCTGAAAGCGGCGTTTAGATCGGTACTGGATCCGCGAGCTTGCTCGAACAAGGCTTTGCGAATTCCGGCAGTCGTCTCGATGCCGACGCGCGCTGCAATCGGCTTGCCGAGCTCGATGACAATGGCTTTATCTGACTGTAGCGTGAACTCGAAATGCTCGACCAAGCGCCGAGCGGCAATCAATCCCTCGCTCGTAACCGAGAGCATCGATGAGGGTTTGGATTCGGATCCAACGCCGCTGCAGCTATCGGTCTCAATCGTCATGCGTGCAAGGAGCAAAGGTGCGGCCCGTCCCTCCTCGAGTATGAGCTGCATCTGAGCCTTACATCCGGCGGAGAGCAATTCTCGCACGACTTCTGAAACGGCAGTCGCAAGGCGCGTCTGATCCTGAGAAGCAAGACCCAGCGCCACGGCGGCTCGCTTTGCTTGCTGCCTCACGAGTACGATATCGCGGCTGGTAGCCACCGAGATTTCGCTGAGAACGGTCATGGCAGCTCTCGGTTTGCCACCAAGATCGTTACATCGTCGCGCTCACGGCGGAAATCTCGGAATAGCACTCCGGCGATGAGCAATGGATGTCGTGCGAGCAACCCCGGGTAGCCAGCGCAGTTCCAACTTGAAACCAAGCCGTCGGAATACATGAAGAAGGTGCTGCCGCTCGTAAACGGATAGGAATACTCCTGGATGCGTGGAACCGTCAAACCGGCAGTGCCATTACGAGAGACGGTTTTGCGTACCTTGCCGTCGGTAATGATCGCACCGCCGATATTGCCGACGCCGCCGAAGACGAGTTCCTCGCGACTTTCATCCGTGCGGGCAACGGCAACGGCGGCGCCGCGCGTGTGCCGCAGCGCTTGATGGATCGAGGTGAGTATCTCGGTGATGCTGACGCCAGCACACCGATGAAATTCCTGGACCGCCGCTTGAGCAGCTTCCGCAGCAGCGAGGCCGTGACCCAAACCATCCACGACCAGATATGTCCGATTTCCTGCGGTTCCGGCAGCCGCCCACGCATCGCCGTTTGCTTCTTCACCGTGTTTAGGTAAACACGCTGCTGCGAAGGTATGAGGTCTCTCGACAGCAACAGTTGGGATACGGCCGCTTTCCGAACGCACGTAAATCGCCGCTCCGGCACCAGGGCGCGAATAAATATCGAGCGCGTGAGACTGGCGCTGAATTGCGCCCAAACCAGTGCCCGGACTTCCTACCGTTGTGTAGCCGTCCCGCATGCACTGATCCACATCGAGCATTCCCTCTCCGCGGTCCAATGCCAAGAACTCCAATGCGGGCGACTTGCTGTATTCATCGGCCTCTGCAAGCAACGCACCACCATTGCCGTGCTTGATGAGATTCGTGGCAAGCTCGGTGATGATGAGAGATACGCGCGCAGTCGCGATCGCATCGAAGCCTACCGATTCTGCGAATGCAGCGATCCTGCGACGCGCCTCTGACACCTGGCTCGAGTCGCTGACCGGCAAGCAGATCACGTCAACTTCCAGCGAGCAATCATGATGCGGGTACCCTGACCTGGCGTGGATTCGATGCTGAAGTCGTTCGTCAAGCGCTTCGCGCCACCCAGTCCGAGCCCCAGACCCGATCCGGTGGTGAAACCATCTTGCAGTGCTCGAGCGATGTCCGGGATGCCGGGTCCGCTGTCCTGGAAAGTGAGGCGCACGCCTCTACGGTTGCCTAAATGGATCGTTTCCACCAACACAGAGCCGCCGCCGCCGTGATCGAGTGTGTTGCGAGCGAGCTCGCTCGCAGCCGTTACCATCTTGGTTTGATCGACGAGAGAAAACCCGGCCTCAACGCAGCGGAGCCGGACCGCTTGCCGAACACGCACCACATCCTCGCCACTGCTGATCGGCAGCGTCTCAGCCGGCGTTTCGACCACTGGTACCTCGCGCCGAAGCGACTTGCTTGCCGATCAACGCCATGCCTTTCTCGACGTTCAGCGCGGTCTTCACGCCCGTGAGCGCCAGCCCAAGCTCCACGAGGGTGATGGCGACTGCGGGGCGCATTCCGACGACGACGGTCTGTGCATCGAGAATGCGAGAGACAGCCGCGATATTGTCGAGCATCCGTCCGATGAAGCTATCGACGATTTCCAATGAGGAGATGTCGATCAACACGCCCTTGGCACTGCTCTGAACGATCTTCTGGGTGAGATCGTCCTCCAACGCCATTGCCAGTCGGTCGTGCATGTCGACTTGGATGGTGATGAGCAATGCATCGCCCATCTTCAGAATTGGGATTCGCTCCATGGCTGCTCAGCGCGCGGTCCGACCGGCAATCGAATCGACATCGACCACCGTGCGTCCCATCCTTTGCAAGGCAACCGCAAAGGCATCGGCTAAAGTCGACTTGGTCGTGACATCCAGATCGACACCCAAGTGCACCATGGTTTGTGCGATCTGCGGGCGGATACCGCTGATGATGCAGTCGGCCCCCATCAATCGCGCCGCGGCAACGGTTTTCAGCAGATGCTGAGCGACGAGCGTGTCGACGGTCGGCACGCCGGTGATGTCGATGACGGCGATCTCGGCGCCGTAGTCGACAATGCTCTGCAGAAGGTTCTCCATCACGACTTGAGTGCGAGCACTGTCGAGCGTTCCGATCAGCGGCAATGCGAGCACGCCGTCCCACAGCTTCACGACCGGCGTGGAAAGCTCAGAAATCTCGCTCTGTTGACGCAGGATCACTTCTTCGCGGACTTTCTGATAGCTCTCGATAGTCTGTAGGCCGAGCTCATCGATCAGCTGATTGATCTCCCAACCACGCTGGGCAGCCGCAGATGCGTCGGCGCTTTTCGCGGCGGCGTCGAACAAGGGTCTCTTCAACGAGAACACGAACATCGCCGTCTCCGATGGCGAATATCCCTTCAAGGCTCGGGTTCTGGACACTTCGGCCAAGAAGGATCTCAAAGTCTCGTACCCTCTCGAGCGAACATCCAATCCGCCTTCTCGAAGCGCCCCGCGCAAGTGGCTGAAAAAACCTTTGGCCTGCGTATTCAATTCCGGTTCTTTGATGCGGCCGGTTTCCAACGACGCGCCTTGCCGCAAGGCCTCGAGCCACTCTTTCAGGATCTGTTGTTCGTTTGCGTCGATGATGGCGCTAATTTCAGAATGCGAAGACGCGGGCATGCAGCACCCCTAGCGTAGTTATTTGACTGAAGAAGCCGACGAGGTCGGCGAGCGTACTTGGTAAGCCGCGGCTGCCCGTCTGACGGGGTACAGCCCGTTCTACGTGATTGTTCAGCTATCGGTTTGCCGACCCGCTCAACGCATGACTCTACAGATAGGTTCAGGCTGCAACAAGATTCGTTCCGAGGATTGCGCCTCGAGATTCCGCGGTTTTCTTATCCGGTCGGCAGAACCCAAATGGGCCTTCGGCGACACTCACATCAGGTGTAGGCGTCCTCTGGCCGCGCCGACGAACGGGCGAAGAAACTAAGCTACCGAACTGCTGCCGCGCGGCGCTGAAGTTGGAGGGATTGCGAACCGATTCCGTGGCGCTCTGGCTGTCAAAGACTCTACGCCTTAACGCCGATCGGCAAGAGACAGACGCAGGGGTTGTGTACAACGATGGTCTGTACTGCGCAGCGGCAAGAGGCCTCTTGGACATAACGCCCCGGGGATAGTACGCATCAAGGAACTTCGCATCCTATGCTCCGTTGATTCGTCATCTTCTCACGCAGTTGCTTGGGTTCGAGGGATGTGCAGGCATTACCGCCTTCTTTGCTTCATCCCAGTGCATCTCGCGGTGCAATCGAAGTGAGGTCCGAAAGTTGAGCGGGCTGTCCTCGCTCGGGATGCAAATAATGTCGTGGCTGCGGCTCTGGATTGCCTGCTCGATACTCTTCCCTCTCGTAGCTGGAGCTTGCGACAAGGTCGATCGGCAACGTTGCAAGGACCAGATCGGCGAGCTCGTGTCTTATCGCACCGCCGCGATCGAGCGCGCCTTCGGCGATTTTACCGCGGCGGTGATGCCGGAGAAAATCGCCATCAAGTTCGTAGGACCAGCCGACACAGAATACAAACGGTTTTCACGTAAAGTTGCTTATGACCTCGCTCACGAAACGTTGATCATTCCGCGATACTTGCTTTCGGCGCGCATCCCGAAGCCCTTACGTGCAAGTGGATCTTACTGGCCGTTCTATCAGAACGAGCTGTATCGGCAAACCTTTCCCATCATCTCCGCGGTCGACAATGCAATTTGGGGTGCCTATCTTCAGGAAGCGGCTCAGGTGCGCGGCTTGTCTTGGCCGCATGCGAACTGCGGTTCGGTCGATCTCGGCGAACGCCTGCCCTGTGAAATGCTGGTCGAAGGTATCTCCGAACATTTGACTGCCGCACGCACTCCGCTTTTCAACTCGAATCGATTGGATCGGATCTGGCCGCAAGATTTCGCCTCGTTCAGCGAGCGAGTGTGGCGCAAGGACGATCCTCGCTATATCGAAGTGCAGCGTTACGGAGGATGGATGCTGGTCAAACCGCTGTTCGATGAGTTCGGCATTCCGCGGGTGCTCGTGTACCTTGCACAAACACCGTTCGTCGTCGAACAAAACGATTTGGAGTCCTCTGCGTTGCGCTATCAGATACGCGCACGTGAATCGCTCGAGACCGAAGTTGGCAACAAGCTGATCCAAACAGCCGAAGCGGAAAGCCTACGGGGAACAGCGGATTGAGCGGGACTGGGAACTAGGGACTGGGGACCGGGGACTGGGGATCAGAATCGGACCACGCCGGAAGACTATTGCTATCGCACTCCCAGTCACTCGCTCATTTCCATTTCCTACTCCCAGATCCTTAGTCCTAAGTCCCCGATCCCTGATCACTGATCCCTACTCCCAAATCAAAACCCCCACGCCAGCTTCGCATAGACGCTGCGCTCGATCTGCCCGCGAGCTTGCGGAGCGCCGACCTCCGTATGGCGCTCGTGCAGCAGGTTCTGACCCACAATTGAAATCTCCAAATCGCTCCAGGCCTGCCAGGCGATGCGAATGTCGAGCTCCGAATACCCTTCGATTCCCTCGCCAGTGACGATCTCCGGGCTCTGGCGAATGTCCGTCACGCGGCGCAAATGACCATCGAGCTGAAAACCGCCGGGCAGATCCAGAAACGAACGCAACCCGATCTGATGGCGAGGCGTCGCGCCTTCGTAAAACTCGCCGCGATTGATGTCCGCGCCGCGCGGATCGAGAGATAGATCGAGGAACGAATACGTTGCCGAAATTCGCCACTGCGGCATCGGCGTGTAAGTCACCAGCGCCTCGAAACCCTGACTCTCACCGTCAGTGAGGTTCTGATTTTGGATCGGTATGATCGTGCGTCCGTCGGCCGGATTCACGAACGGATCGCCGAGCTCTAGAGAGACCAATCCTTCGTACTCATTGTGAAATGCAGCAAGATCGACATAAACGCCTTCGACGGGTTGCCAACGAAAGCCGAGCTCATAGGCAAGCAACTCTTCCGAGTCGAAGTCCTCATTGCCGAGCAATTGCACTGCCGGATCCGATCCAGGAGGAGTGACATCGATCGCGGTGTCGCGCTCCAATCGCGTCGGTATTCGAGCGGCTCGAGAGATTGCCGCCCATGCGGTGGAGGTAGCCGCAAGATCCCATGCAAGCCTCACGCTTGGCTGGAGCTCGAAGTCACTGAACTCATTGTCTTCGATCTTGGTGCCGATCGTGGCGCGCACCGTTCGCGTCAGCTGAATCTGATCCTGTACAAAGCCACTGATGACCCGATCGTTCGAAGACGCTGGGACGAGGTTGAAGATAACCTTGCCTACATTACGATTGTCGGTGTGACGATAATTCACACCCCACAGAATTTCATGGCGTCCAGCGAGTAGGAAGCCGTGCTGAAGGTCCAAGTCCACAGTGTCGAGCTCGTCCAAAAAGCTCGGGTCGTTGCGGCGCGTGCGGTCATAGTAGATGCGTGTACGCCAATGCGTATCGTCATCGATGCGGCGCATCCATCGTGCGAGCACATGGCCACCGCTGAGTTTCGCGCGCAGTTCGCCAGTCGGACCCGGACGCCCGAGAATTTCTATCGATGGAGAGAGCAGGCCGATCTCGCCATCGTAGGCAGCGGTACTGAGCATCACGCTGTTGCCGCCATCGAGCTCCCAATCGCCCCGGATACCAAACTGCCCCATGTCCCAGGCATCGCTGTTCGGGTTCGCCGGATGATAGGTATCGTCGTGTTCTGAGTACTTACCGAAGACTCGAAACCAACCCTGCTCGCCCAGCGAGCCACCGTAGCGAGCTGCGGCGATCACCTCATCCTCACTTCCACTGCCGCCTTCGACGTACAGATCCTGCGTGTCCTGGCTGTGCTTGGTGATGATGTTCACGACACCGTTCACCGCATTGGAGCCCCATAACGCAGCGCCGGGACCCCGAATGACTTCGATGCGCTCGATATCTTGCAGCAGGTAATCCTGCACGTCCCACAACACGCCGGAGAACAACGGCGTGTAAACGCTTCGAGTGTCCGTCAGCACTAGCAGCTTCTCTGAATTCACGCCCGCGAACCCGCGGGAGCTCACCTCCCAAGAGTTCGCGTTACGCCGCCCGACGAAAACTCCCGGAACACTGCGAAGGGCTTCTGCAACGCTTGTCACACCTAAGCGGCGAATGTCCTCGTTTGTGACGACAGCAATGGCGGCAGGGGCGTTGCCAAGCTTCTCTCGCTCTTTCGAAACCGTTGTGACTTCGACATTCATCAACTCCTCGAGGCTGAGCTTCTTGAGCGCGTGTGCGGCGGCGGCGCCCGCCGTGCTCATGGCGGCACCATCAGTGGATGCGAGCAATCCGGAAGCAACAAAGAAGGTAGCGATTGAAGAAGCGATGCGGCGATGAGGTGCTGCAATCCGCTCGCGATCCAAGTGAGCTTTTCTTGGATTGTTTTCCGTCCTTATCACCTTGTTCACCTCATCACTTCATCGCGAGCATCAATGCCCCGTTAGGGAATTGTCCGCTGGCTCTGGGATGCTGAAATAGAAAGTTGCGCCATGACCGGGCGAGCCTTCAGCCTCCAAACGTCCGCCGTGCCTGCGAATGATTCGGTGCACGATAGATAAACCGATGCCGCTGCCCGGAAACTCCGTCGCGCTGTGTAAACGCCGGAAGGGCACGAACAGATCCTTGGCATGCTCGGCGTTGAAACCTGCGCCATTGTCGCGCACGTAAAAAAGCTCGGAATTCGTATCCGCGGCTCCGAATTCGATTTTCGGAGAGTCGGCGTTCCTGGTGAACTTCCATGCATTGCCGACGAGATTCTCCAACGCGATACGCAGCAATTGGGGATCGGCTTTGGCGTGCAGACCGTTTCGGATCGCGGTATCCACGTGGCGATCGGGTTCGCGTGCCTGGAACTCTGCGATGATTCCCGCGACCATCTTCGACACGTCGATGTCCGCGCGGCGCAAATCCGCGCCGTTGATGCGCGAGAGGCGCATTAGATCGTCGATCAGCTGCTCCATACGATTCGCGGAGGTCAAGACCCGATCGAAGTACCCGCGCGCGCGATCATCTAGCTTTTCGCTATATTCTTCAGCCAACAGATTGGCGAAGTTGTTGACGGCGCGCAGCGGCCCGCGCAAGTCATGCGAGATCGAATGCGCAAACGCTTCCAGCTCGCGATTCGCATCGGTCAATTGGCGCGTGCGCTCTTCCACGAGCCCTTCCAATCTCGCGTTCAAGTTGCGGATCAGCTCTTCGGTCTCGCGTAGCTGAACATTTTCTTTCATCAATCTGCGCACGCTCACTGCGCGATCGAGCACGGGCCGAATCAAACGCAGGGTGAACGGCTTGAGGATGTAGTCGAATGCTCCCGCCTTCATGGCAGCGACTGCCGTATCGATGGATCCATGGCCGGTCATGACGATGCCGATGAGGTGAGGATCCATCTCGCGCGCCGCTTTCAAGAAGGCGATGCCATCCATGTCCGGCATCGTCAGATCGGTGATCACCAAGTCGAAGCGCTCCTCGCGCAGCAACTGTAACGCTTGCTGAGGCGAAGTCGAGCCGGTGACGGAGTAGCCTTGCTGATCGAGCGTGTCGCACATGGCTCGCATCTGCACCAACTCATCATCGACGATGAGCAGCTTCGGTTTGATGATCAAAGGCGTAGACATCGTTCGTGAGGATCCTTATGCGCGTTGCTCATGCGCTGCCATCTGCAGCTGCGCGAGCGTGCGACGTAGTTCCGGCAGTTTGGGAGGTTTGCTCAAGACGACATCGACGTGAGCGGGGACAGATTGTTCGGTATTGAGTCGTTGGCCCCAGCCGGTCAAGAGAATGACAGGCGTGCGCGGGGAGAGTTTTTTGACGGCGGCGGCGACACTTCGACCATCCACATAAGGCATGCCAAGGTCGGTCATCACGGCATCGAAAGGCTGGCCGGCACGATACGCCTCGT
This sequence comes from Steroidobacter sp., assembly GCA_025929585.1. Classification (GTDB taxonomy): domain Bacteria; phylum Pseudomonadota; class Gammaproteobacteria; order Steroidobacterales; family Steroidobacteraceae; genus Steroidobacter. The sequence continues at coordinate 82,596 of JAICPY010000003.1, read as the reverse complement.
TGAATGCATCGATGCCGGCTTGGCCGCCGTCCATCGTCGTCACTTCATGGCCATCGCTTTCGAGAATGCGAAACAACGCCTCGCGCAGTAAGGGATCGTCATCCACTACGAGCAGACGTTGCCGAGTGGCAGCGACGAGGAGGCTGGGTGTAATCGCGTGCTCGGCGCCGCCTTGAGCGATCAGGAAGCGCAAACGGATCGTCGTGCCTTGGCCCACCGCGCTGTGGATTTCGATCTGCGCTCCGTGACGCTTGGCCATGCCGTAGACCATGGCCAAGCCCATCCCGGTGCCGCGTTCGCCTTTGGTCGTGAAGAACGGCTCGATACATCGGCGCCGTGTCTCCTCATCCATGCCCGTGCCGGTATCCGCCACTTCCAGTGCAACTCCCAGCCGTCCGTCGGTATCGAAAGTTTCCTTGGTGCAAACCGTCAGCGTGCCTCCGTTTGGCATTGCATCCACGGCATTGAAGACCAAGTTCGTCAATGCATCGCGTATGTCGCTTTCGGTTCCGAGGATTTTAGGCAGTTCGCCGGCCAATTCTGTCCGCACATCGATGACAATGCCGCGCTCTTGCGTCATGTCGCTCCAACGCGCGCGCGTAAGATTGAGTGCCTGATCCACCATCTCATTGAGGTCCACCGGCATCAGCGACGCTTCCTGGTCGCGTTGACGATAGAACTCGCGCATGCGTGTCACGGTCTGCGCGACATCTGTGATCGCGCGTTGGATCGTCCGCAGATATCCTCGCGCACGCTCGCTCAAGTTGGTCTCGTGCTCCAGCAGCGACTCCGTGTAGAGCGCGATGGGCGAGATCGCGTTGTTGATGTCGTGAGCGACACCGCTGGCCATTTGTCCAAGTGCGCGCAGACGCTCCTGTTGCAGAATCGTCTGCTGGCTCAGCCGCAGGTTGTCGTACGCCTTCTGCAAATCCAAGTACAGCTGGGTCTGATGGCTCGCCAATGCCACGTGTTCGCTTAGCTGCCTCAAGAACTCGCAGTCGGCACTGACGAACGCGTTTGCCTTGTGGCGCGCGGCGATCAGCACACCGAACACTTTGCTCTCTACAATCAAGGGCGCCGCGACGAACGACAACAAGCCCGCACTGGCTAGCCGCTGCGGAAACGCGAACGACACCTCGCTGACATTCGGCTCATAGACGAGCACGCCACGCAAGCACCGGGACAAGCCGTTCTCATCGACCGGCAACAGTGCGCCGGGTTCGAGTTGCATCTCGCGCGCTTTAGCCGCGCTGCGCGCTCCAATCGTCTCGATCGTCAATTTCTTGAGCTCAGGCTCGAATAGACACACACAGCCAAAGTCGATCGGTAGGTTGTCTTCGAGATTACGAAGTATGACTTGGAAGATGCTGTGCAAGTCTTGGCGCTCACCGATCGCGCGCGTGGTCCGCTGCAGCAGATCCAGACGCGCAAGCTGCGTTTGAAGACGCGATTCATTGTCCTTCAACGCCGTGTTTTGCACCTCGATTCGGCCCAGCATCTGATTGAAGGCGCTGGTGAGTATCGCGAATTCTCCGTCGCCCACGTCCGGTGCGCGCACGGTGAAATCAGCTCTTTGCGAAATCGCCCGCGCCGTATCTGCGAGCGAGAGAATCGGACGGGAGATGCGCTCTTGCAGCAGCCGGGACAATACATAGGCAAACAACAAAGACACACTCATCACGATCGCGGCGATCAGCGCGTACAGCCAGAAGCGCTGATAGATGACGCCGGCATCGGCCTGCAGATACAACGAACCGAGCGTCTGGTCCGCCAGTTCCCGCACCGGCTGATAGCCTTGCAAATAACCGTTAATGAATTCGAACCCTTCGAGACCCGGTTGATCCGGTATTTTTTCCTCTGGTTCAGAAGGGAAGCTGACGAACAAGTTTCCTTGCGCGTCATACAGGGCAGCCGCTTTGATAGTCGGCTCCGATCTGAGCGCCGCCAACACGCTGCGCGCATCACGCTCGTCCTGGAATGCCAAGGCAGCCGTGCTGTTGGTCGCGATGATGCGAGCCAGTGTGTTTACTTGTTCGAACAATCGATTGCGAGAAGCGAAGTACTCGTAACTGCCGAAGCCGATACAGGTGAGCGCAATCGCCGCGGCGCTCGTGAATAGCGTGATGCTGACGAGGCGCTGACGAACGGATCTGCCGTTAAGGGGCACTGCCGTTCTCCTTCGCAACGATCTGCGAGCTGCGTAACAGCTTGGAGCTCAGCCGCAAATGCGACTGTTCGGCCGCCCGAGGATTGATCCGCAATCGAACTTTGTTGTCTTCGGTGAAGAACCGAATGATCCCGCCTGAGGCGGTAAACGCTTCGGTCTCACCGACAGTGAGAACCGGCTTTCCATTCAGGGCTTGCAGGGTTTGTCGTAGGTCGCTTTCCGCATTTTGATTAACGTAAACAAGATGGCAATGCGCAGCTGTTTCGCCCGCGGGAACCCGTTCGATGCCGATGGGACGCCCACCGATGCGCTCGCCCTCCATGACTGCTTCAAGCTCGGTACCGAAAGGATCTTCTCCCAGTACGCAAATCTTCAGCTCATCAGTCGCGTCGTCGAACGCCGCCTCGGGCCATTCGACGAACTGCGCGAAATTGAAGAGAAAGACGGCTTTTAGCTGATATTCAGAGGTCGCGAGCGCGCCGGCTACGCTCGCGATCAAGCTGGCCAAGATCACGCATGATCCGAGCCACAGCTTCGAGGCGCCCTTGTTTAATGGTGACTTCATCTATCTCGGGACAGAAACGACATCCGTGCTGTTTTGGCCCCTCGCACCCTAGCACTATTGCGCCGCGAAGCCGCCGCCAACTTAGCACACGCAATTTGCTGAGATTGGCGCGAGAACGTAGTGGAAAACCGTAGGAGAGAAGGCGATAGGGGATAGCGGATAGGCGATAGATCGAGGATCGGAATGTCGCTTAGCTCTAGTGAATACCTTCGTCTAACTCTTGCTATCCCCTATCGCCTTCTCTCTTCTCGACATACTCGAAGCGACGCACCAGCTCGCCTTCGCGCTCGATCATCTCCGTGAACATGTGTAACGGGCGGACCCATAACCCGCGTTCGCCATACAACGCTCGATAGACAACGAATTCTTCCAACGACTCGGAGTGCTTGGCAACGCCGAGCACTTCGTATTCGTTACCTTTGAAATGACGATAGCGTCCGAGTTTGAGCATGCGGGTCTTTTTAGGGGCAGTTAGTCCGCAGTCCGTGGCCAGAAATTGAAGAGACAAGGTTCCGCACTCTGCCTTGGAGCTCGATCAGCAGTATCTACGCATCGCCACTCGCCAGCCTCGTCTTCTTCTTACCTGCGGACTACGGACCGCAGACTTCAGACTCTCTTCCTTCCTCCCTCGTCCTCCCTCACCACATCAAGTCGTCGGGAACGACATAGTCTTTGTATGGATCGTCTTCAGCGATCTCCTCGTGGGGCTTATCCAGCGAGATGACGGCGCGCGGTTCGCGCTCTCTGATTCTTTCTGCGATCTCCGGAACGACAGCATCGTAACGGCCCTCGCAGCGCACGATGATGACTTCACCTTTGACGATTCGCTCGCGCAACGGTCCATCGACCGGAAAGCGTCGAACTTTGCCGCGATCGATGAAATTGAAATACTCATCGCTCTCCGGCTTGGGTAAGCGATGCTCCTCGATCAACTGCTTGATCTGTGCCCAGCGTTCCTTTCTCTCGGCGTTCTCCTGGCGCTTTCGATTGAGCTCTTGATCACGAGCTGCTTTGGCAGCTTGTGCTTCCGCAGCGCGTTTCTGCCGCTCCGCCTCGGCCACGGCCTTGTTCTTCGAATGTTGATGCTGATGGCGCTCGGCCTGCTTGGCCTGCTTCTTGGTGCCCAACCCGGCGGCCAGCAATTGCTCGCGCAAGGACATGCTCATGAAAGGCGCTCGACTCGTCAAAAAGGAAGCGCCGTATCTTACTCAAGCTGAAGCGCGGTGTGCATCGGTGAAGAGAGGCAGTGGGGCTTTGGACCGTAGGACGCCGTGGCAGCACGTTGGCGGTTGGCAGCAAGAGGGCCCGTTCTCGCGGTCAACTGTCGAGCGTCAACGCCTCAACTTAAGTGGCATTTCCTTTGGGCCTGCGGTTTCCCGAGAAACAGGCTCCGGAAATCAGCAGCTTGTGATCTCACACTGCGTGAGAGGTGTTGCTGCGTTCTGGCCGCAGACCGAGGACCACGGACCGTTGCCTCACGTCTCATGTCCACCGCAGGTCGTGTTTGCGGAACGGCATCGTTCGGATGCGTTTGCCCGTTGCCCGAAAGATCGCGTTCGCGACTGCGGGTCCCACCGGCCCGACCGGCGGTTCACCGACTTCGTTGAAGCGATCGTGACCGGACAACGCGCCGAAGTGCACTTCCAGCTTCTTTGGAATCTCTGCCATGCGCAACATCGGGTATCGATCGAAGTTGCCCTCGACGATTTGCCCATCATGGATCGTGAGCTCCTCGTTCAATGACATATTCAGACCGAACAACATCCCGCCCTGCAACTGAGCGAGCACCGCATCGCGGTTCAAGATGCGCCCGCAATCGAACGCGAGATCCAGCCGCTCGACCGTCAACTCGCCTGCACGTGTCACATTTACCTTTGCTACCACGGCAACCGTCGTCCCAGAGTGTGGCTTGCCGCGCATGGCCCAGTTCGAGATCGCTAGTCCCTGTCCTTGGCCTCGCGGCAACCTCTCGCCCCAATTCGATTTGGCCGCGACCTCCTCCAAGCATTTCTTCCAGCCCGCATCCGGCCATTTGTCGAAGATGCGTAATCGATACTCCAACGGATCCATTCCAGAGGCGACCGCACACTCGTCGATGAATGACTCGACGAAGAACGCAATCGAGTTGTAGCCGGGTGCTCGGTACGCACCATGCAGAATGTGCAGCGGCACGCGCGTGGATTCCACGCGCACATTCGGGATGAGGCCGTTTGCGTAGGCCCCATCCATCAAGCCGTTTTGTCCTGACTTGATGAACGCGCCTAGTCTGGTATGCAGCGCGATCGGCAAGCCATCTCCGCCAAGCGCCGCACTAAGCTTCATAGCCTTCAACGAGCGATAACGGCCTTGACGCGTCATCTCTTCACGCGACCAAATCACCTGGATCGGCGTGCCGGCAAATCGCTTGGCAACGGCGATGACCATACAAACATCATCGCCGAACAATCTGCGACCGAAGCTGCCACCGACCAGTGTCTGGTGAAGATGCACGTTCTCGGGACGAATGCCGGCTTCTTCCGCAGCGGTGCAATAAGCCTGAATGGAAATCGCCGACGGGTGCCAGATATCGACGCGGTCGGCCGTGACCAACGCGGTGCCATTCAGGGGTTCCATCGGCGCTTGATCGCAAAACGGCGTCATGTACGTCGCATCTACACGCCGCTTCGAACTCGCGAGCAATTGCAAGGCATCGCCCTGATCTTTGTCTACCGTCTCGCCCGGCTTCTCGAGCACTTCGAGTGCGGCGTCGTAGAGCTGTTCGGTCGTCTTCCATCGCGCGCCATCGCCGGGATCCCATTGCACAGGCAGAGCTTCCAATGCGCTGCGCGCTTGCCAGTAGTGATCCGCGACAACCGCGATTGCAGCTTGAGGCGCGTTGTCCTGATCGGATAGACGCCATCTAACTTGTTTGCGAGGCGCGCTGGGTTCGACGACCGCGACGCCGCGAACTCCCGGCATGTTCTTGATCACATCGAAGTCGTAGCTCTTGAGTCTGCCGCCATGAACGGGCGACTGCATCAAGGCTGCGTACTTCATTCCCGGTACTCGCACATCGATGCCGAAAACACCGCTTCCATCCACGATCGATGCATTCGTAAGCTTCGTCGGGCTTGCTTTGCCTAAGAACGTCCACTCGCTGGCTGGCTTCGGCGCGGGTTCATAGTGCAACTTGATCGTTGCTGCGTGATCGGCGATCTCACCGTAGCGCAAGGATCTCCCCGATGCCTTGTGGGTTAGAACGCCGTTGCTCGCGTCGATTTCCGCCGGATTGACTTCCCATCGTTCCGCGGCAGCAGCTTTTAGCCGCTCTCGCGCGCTCGCCCCAAGCTGCAGCAGATACTCCATTCGCTCCGGAATGGTCGAGCGCCCCGCGAAGGTGGCAACGAAATCCCCCGGTGTCGAGTAGACGAGATTCTCTTGGTAGTCGCGATTCAAGGATATGGATTCCACCCGCACCTTCGCCCAATCGCATCGCAGCTCTTCGGTGACGGTCATCGCGCACTGAGTCATGACACCGTTGCCGCTTTCAGGACTTGCGACTCGGATCAGAACCGAGTCATCAGGGGAAATCGAGATCCAAGGATTGATCTCGACAGCTCCGCGACCTAACGGTCGGCTCCACGGCTCACGATGCGCAAGCGCGGCCGCAACCGCGTCGCCTGCGGCGATAGAAAGCGCCATGCCGCCGCCAACCTGAGCGCTCGTGATGACGAATTGCCGACGTGTCATTCGCAGTGTTTGTGCCATGACTTATCCTCAAGCCCGCAGCGCTTCGGCCGCTCGATGGATCGCCGCGCGAATGCGAGGATAGGTTCCGCATCGGCAGATATTCGTCATCCAAGCATCGATGTCGGCATCGGTCGGGTTCGGGATCTGCTCGAGCAGCGCTGCTGCTGTCATCAGCATTCCGGCCTGGCAGTATCCGCACTGTGGCACGTTCATCTCGACCCACAGTTTCTGCAGCGGATGAGTCGCGTCGGCGGAGAGTCCTTCGATGGTCGTAATCTTCATGCCCGCCGCGGCTTGTGCGGGCACCCGACATGAGCGCGTAGCAGCGCCGTCCAGATGAACCGTGCAGGCTCCGCATTGCGAGATGCCGCAGCCGAACTTCGTGCCGGTCATCCCTAGATGATCTCGCAACACCCACAACAGCGGCGTTTCGGGATCGACTGCGACGGTGTGGGACTTTCCGTTGATGTTGAGAGTCAATGCCATGCCATGTATCTCCAGCGGGTGCCGATGATTAAAGGCCAGACAAGTGTCTGCAGCAATGCAGGAGGGAGCGGCTGGACGCAGCTATTCGTCGCTTCGTCGAATGCAATCCGTGCGGCGATTCAATAGTTGCTCGCCTGCAACCGGCGAGATTCAAGAAAGGCGTTTCGCGGGGCAGCCTGATTACGTCCAACCCAGAGGCGTCGCACGGCTCGATTAGACAAAATAAGCGCCTAAGTTCGTGAAGGCGTTCGCTCTTCGGAGATCACGCGTCGTTTGATCGGGCAAAAGCGTGTTCAATCCGCCCTCAGGCATTGCGCTCGATTACGAGACGCAGGATGCCTTAGGCATCGCGAATTCGAAGGATCGCCACGGGGAGGCGTAGCACTATGAAGGCTTCAGGGAGCTTGGTGTGCGTGGGCGTCGGAATGACGCTCGGCTCACATCTCACACCGATAGCGCGCAGTTACATCGAGCAATCCGATGTGGTCTTCGCTGCCGTCTCGAACGGAATCATCGAGCTTTGGCTGGCTAAAATGAACAAGGACGTACGCAGCTTTCAGTCATTGTACCGGGAGGGCAAATCGCGGCTCGCCACGTATCGCGAAATGGTCGATGTCATGCTCACGGAGGTCCGCGCCGGAAAAAAAGTTTGCGGGGCCTTCTACGGACATCCGGGAGTCTTCGCCTGGCCTCCCCACAAGGCAATCCAAATCGCTCGTGGGGAAGGCTTCCCGGCGCATATGGAGCCGGGCATCTCGGCCGAAGATTGCCTATATGCGGATCTCGGAATCGATCCTGGTAAGTACGGCTGCCAGCACTACGAAGCTAGTCAGATCATGTGGTACCGACGCTCGATCGACACCTCCGCTTACTTGATCCTCTGGCAGATCGGCGTCGCCGGCGATCGAAGCTTCGCTCGGTTCTCAACCGGTCCGGCTTATCGGCAGGTACTCGTCGATGTGTTGGCAAGAGAATACCCGTTAGATCACAAGGTGTTCATTTACAAAGCAGCGACCTTGCCGACTCAGAAACCCTCCATCAAACGCATCTCGCTGGCGGACTTGCCGGCGGCGGAAGTCGACCTGCACGCCACTTTGGTCGTGCCGCCGGCGGCGGACTTACTTCCCGACGAGATCGTTCGCCGCCGACTAGCGGCACTCGATGGCGCGGCGAGCTGAACCGCGATTTCCAACCTGTGTTCACAGTCCGCACCGATCAGTTACTCATCCGCGAGCTGCAAGCCCAAGATCAATCGATCTTTTGCGAGTTATTCACTGACAGCGGTACGATGAGGTTCATTGGCCCGGCTCTTCGCCCGGAGCAAGCGATCGAGCAGTTCGGCCGTGCTCTTCGATCCGGCGAGGTCCAGCCGCGAAAAGGATTCTTCTGGACAGTCGTCGAATCGAGAATCAGCCGCCCCATCGGCATCTGCAGCCTGCGGATCGAGCACACGCGGGCGGAAGCAGGTTTGATGTTGAGGTCCGACCGCCGTCTGAAAGGCTATGGGCTTGAAACCGTACAGGGGTTGTTTCAAGCATCGTTTCAGGTATTTCCAATAGACGAGATTTGGGTTCAATATGACGCTCGGAATCTCGCCGCGGAGCGACTATTCGCGAAAGCTGGGCTGGGAGCCTGCAGTGATGAGTGTGCGGGGACACATACTCAGATGCGTGTCCGATCTGCTTTTCGCGAGCATTGGGAAACGCAAATCAGCGGGTACCTACTCCAAGTTACTCAGCCGCAGAATCAAATCACGCTTGCGTGAACGCGGATGCGTTCCCATGAGATTTTCGCCGAACGGTTTCTTCGAACGATCATTCCAAAGGAGAGAAGTATGCCGAACGTGATCGACTTCCTAGAGCGAATGGGCCAGGACGCAGGTTTTCGCAATAGCACGCTAGATGACATTCAAGGTCAATTGAGTTTGGCGGGCCTGGATCCGATGCTCGCCGAAGTACTACGGGCAGGCACTCAACGCGAACTAGAGGAACTGCTCGGTGCGAGAGTGAATGTTTGCTGCTTGGTGCGTACGCCGGACGACGAGGATGAACCCGAACAAGAGGACGAGCCGGACACAGACGAAGACGTCCGCGGCCATAGCCCGATGACCCGTGTCATCAGCGCGTAGAGCGACCCGTTTCTCTGTCATGCCTGCCTCGCGAGGACTGCGAGGCGGGCTCTTCCTTTTTTGCTGGCTTCTTTCCACGGTACTTTCAGCTCAGAGCGCTGAACCGGCTGCTGAGCTTCTGAGGCGGGCCGATCAAATCAAGACCTCAGATCACGCCGGCTTCGTTTCTTTGTTGGGAAAACTGGATCGACAATCCGAAGCTCTTTCTGAAAAACAGCGACACTACTTGCGCTATCTGCAAGGCTGGAAGCACGTCTATGACGGAAAATACGAGGCATCCATTCCTTTGTTGCAAGACGTAGCGACGGAATCCTCCGATCCGACGCTTCGCTTCCGTGCCGGTACGACCGTCGTGAACGTGCTGGCGCTGGCCACGCGCTACAAGGAAGCTTTCAGCAAACTCAGTGGCGTTCTGGATCTGCTGCCAAGCATTCCGGACGGAACCGCACGCGAGCAAGGTTTGGGAGTTGCAGCATATCTTTACAACCAAGTAGGGGAATATGAGCTTGGCCTCAGATACGCCTCTCGACTCATCGAAGAGAACTGGGCCGGTCGAGGCACGTGCAACGGCGGACAGCTCAAGTTCGAAGCCTTGTATAAAAGCGGCAAGCTAACCGAGATTACCGATGAACTGATCGATGCTGTCGATTCATGCGAGCAAATCGGCGAGACGATTTACGCGAATCAGATTCGCACTTACATCGCCCATCTGCACATCGATCAGGGGCGCTTCGGAACCGCCGTTAAGTTTCTAAATGAGCACTACGGTGAGGTTCTCGAGAGTCGCTATCCGCATCTAACTGCCGAATACGATTCGCTGTTGGCGGCCGCGTACCATCGATCAGGGAACCCGAACATGGCTCGGCGGCATGCGCTAAGTGCCATCGAGAACGGAGTTCAAGAACAGCACACTGCGCCCGGAGTGGCCGCGTACAAGTTGCTTTACGAATTGGCGCAGGAGCGCGGTGACTTCAAGCTGGCCTTGAATTATCAGACGAAGTATATGATCGCCAGCAGAGCGTACTTAGACGACGTCAGCGCGCGACAGATCGCTTACGAGAAAGTCAAACACGAGATCCTCGCGAATCAACTGCAAATCGATGCGCTCAACAAGCAGAACGAGATCCTGCAGCTGGAACGCGAGAACAACCGCCTATACATCGCGCTGCTCGTTTCCATTCTCGCTTTCATCGCCTTATGGGCCTACAAAACCAAGCGCCTGCAGATGCACTTCATGCGCCTTTCGCAGAAGGACGGTTTGACCGGCATCGCGAATCGACCGCATTTCATCGATCGCGCGGGGCAATTGCTCGAGCTTGGCCGCAAGAACGAACAGGAGCTTTGCGTCGTGCTGTGCGATCTGGACTATTTCAAAGCCATCAACGACCGTTACGGCCATGCGGCGGGAGATTTCGTTCTCAAGAAGGCAGTCGACGTTTGCCAAAGTCAGATGCGCCCGCAAGACTTGTTCGGACGATTCGGCGGCGAAGAATTCGGCATCGTGCTCGCAGGTTGCGAGCTGGACGTGGCACGTCAACGGTGCGATCAGTTGCGTGCTGCGATCGAATCGGTAACGGCGGTCGAGTTCGGCATGCACTCGAACGTGACCGCCAGTTTTGGAATCGCCTCGACGAAGATCTCCGGGTATGAGTTGCGAATGCTGCTTGCGCATGCCGACTCGGCGCTTTATCAAGCGAAGCGCGAGGGGCGCAACTGCGTTGTTGCCTATGACTTGAAGCGTGGCAGCATCGAGAGTCTTGCGGAGCGGACCGAACAGCAAGCGGGCGCAGCCTAACGGCATTCGCTCAATTGGTTCGCCCAGTCACGTCGACTCGAGCAAGCTACCCAGAATCTTCACACCGGTTTCAATCTTGTCCGGCGGCACCGTGACGAAAGATAACCGCAACGTATTCGCCTGAGGGTTGTTGGCGAAAAATGGCGCACCAGGCACGAATGCGACATTGGCTGCGATTGCGCGCTCCAAAAGCTTCGTGCTGTCCATGCCCATGGGGAGTGTGACCCATATGAACATTCCGCCTTCGGGCCGATTCCATTGCACTCCGGCAGGAAAATATCTGCTCATTGCGCTGAGCATTGCTGTGCATCGCTCGCCATACAGCTTTCGGATCGTCGGGATGTGCTCGTCGAGAAACCCATCTTTGATGCTTTCGTAGACGATGCGCTGGGTGAAACTCGGCGTGTGCAGGTCAGCCGCCTGCTTCGCCTGAACGAGCTTGCGATGCAAGCTTTGCGGTGCGATCACATAACCGACGCGCAAACCCGGCGCGAGCACCTTGGAAAACGATCCCATATGCACGACCTGATCGGGATTCATGGAATGCATCGTGGGCAGTGCATCCCCGCTATATGACAACGCGCCGTAGGGATCGTCTTCCAGCAGCAACAGTCCTTGGTTCGCCGCGATGTCGACCAACTGCTGGCGTCGCTCCAACGGAATTCGTCGGCCGGTCGGATTTTGGAAATTGGGCAAGCAGTACATGAATCGCGCATCGCGCGCGAGCTCGGCGAGCGACGCCGACACGGGTCCATTCTCGTCCGACGGCACGGACACGAACTGGGGTTCGCACATTGAGAATGCCTGTAATGCACCCAGATACGTCGGCGTCTCGACCAGCACTCGACTGGCAGTATCGATCAAGACTTTTCCGAGCAGGTCCAAGCCTTGCTGCGATCCAGTCGTCACGAGCACGTTGGAAGCGGAGCTCGAATGTCTCGCAGCAATCCATTCCCGCAACGCCATGTACCCTTCGGTCGGCCCGTACTGCAGAGCGGCAGTCGGCGTCTCTTGCAAGACCCGTTGAGTGTGCTCGCGCAGGCGCTCTACCGGAAATGTGTCGGGCGAAGGCAGTCCACCGGCGAACGAAATCACTTCCGGTCTTTCGGTGACCTTGAGGATTTCACGAATAGCCGAGCTCGTGAGCTTCTGCGCGCGCTGAGATAGTGTGAAGGTCATGATGAATCAAGGCATCGGACGATGATGAAGGCCGGAAGTGTAAGCGCGGCCGAGAGATGGGCGCAGGGGCAGAAGTACTGACTAGCGGGCGGTACAGCGGGATTTGTAAGGACGACCTTCTGGCGTCATCACCTTATCACGTCATCATCTCATCACCCTGACGTGAGTCTTTCGCAAACAGTCGTGCAAGATCTCGCTCCTGCAAGACCCGCCAGTTTCCTTCCTCCAAATCCCCGAGCGTCAACCCGCCGATGCGGCTTCGATGCAGCGCCTCGACATGATTGCCGACGGCCGCGAACATGCGTCGAGCCTGATGATAGCGGCCTTCCGTCAAGATCAGTCTCGCTTGGCGCGGTCCTAGAACTTCAAGCGTGGCTGGAGCGAGCGGCTCACGCTCGGATTCGAGTTTCAGTTTGCCGCTTGCGAATGTCTTCGCCTCGTCACCTCGCAGATCGCGCGCCAGCGTAACGTCGTAAACCTTCTCCAACTTGGAACGCGGCGAGACAATCTTGTGCAGCAACGCACCGTCATCGGTCATCAACAACAGACCGGTCGTCTCTCGATCCAACCGCCCGACTGACGCGAGCAATGGCGATCGAAGTCGAAAACGGTGCGGCAGCAACTCATAGATGATCGCCCCGGGGTCCTTCGTCGAGCAGGTGTAGCCAACTGGCTTGTGAAGCATCAACGTCAGCGGAAACGGCGGATCCAGCGGCTCGCCGTCGATTTGCACATTGGCATGTTCGACCTGATCGTCGGCATACAGCACCTCGCCGTTCGCATCGGTGATGCGTCCCTCGCGGAAAATTGCCGCGACGTCCTTGCGGCTGCCATAGCCGAGATTGGCGATGAGCTTTAGGGCTTTCATCGTCATCAGCCTCGCTTCACACCTTCGACGATTTTGAATCCATGCTGCTGAGTGACGGTGCGAACGTGAGCGAACTCCTCGGTGAGTATCGATTCATAGGGCAGGTGTCGATTGGCCACTAGCCATAATCGACCGCGTGGCTTGAGCGATTCCGCTGCGACCGAGATGAACCGCCGCCCGATATCAGGACGATCTACTCCGCGCTGCGCATGGAACGGGGGATTCGTGATGATGGCATCGTACTTTCGCGACAGCCCGCTGGTTACATCGTGCCAGTGAAACGAGAGCGTTGCGCGCGATGCGTACGGGGCGAGATTCTGACGAGCAAGATCGAGTGCCCGCTTCTCGGCCTCGTAAAGATCCAGCGAAGTGATACCAGGACAACGCTCGAGCAGCTCCGCAGATAAATAACCGAAACCTCCGCCAAGATCCGCGGCGTGGCCGGATAAATCCTTCGGAAGATGTTTCGCCAGCAGCTCGGAAGCGAGATCGATACGGTCCCACGCGAATATTCCCGGTCGGCTCACGAATCGGCCCGCCTCGATTTGACGAGGCGCATCCAATGCACGCCATCGACTCAGCAATGCTTCATCGAGCGCACCTTGCAAAGGCGCACTCCAAAAGACTCTGCATTTATTCTTGCTCGCGACCTCGAGCGGCCCCGCGAGTTGAGCGAGATCCCCTTCACCGGAGCGCGCACCTTCGTTGTTGCTCATACAAGCAATCACCTGGCCCCCTGGGCTGGCAAGATCGACCGCACGCGCGAACAAGGCTCGCGCCTCGTCTCGTTGTCTCGGTGGCAACACGAGCACCAAAGCGAACTTCCCCTGCGAAGGCTCATCCGACCCATCGGTGACTGCAAATCCGCCCCGTCGCAGCGCATCGAAGTCGGGCTTGAACGTCTGTTCACAGACAAGATGCGGCCAAGGACGCTGACGCAGAGGCCATCCATCCCTCGCGCGCAGGAATAGAGTGTCTTGCTCCGGCCAGGTTAGTCGCTCTTCGATGAACGGCCAGAAAAGTGTTTCAAGAGCAGAGTCGCTCATCGGTGGTCGACAGTCCTCGTGTGGATGCAAGCTCGGTGCGCCGCTCGCATCGAAGTCACAGATGCCGAGTTTCCTTCGGCGTGTGGAACCAGTCGTTGTCGCGGCCATTCAAGTATCGCACGGGCGCTTCGGCGAGCTCGGTCGGATCGAGGTTATCGAGGCACGGCAGATTGATCGAATAATACTCACCGCCGAGCTGCGGAATGTTGCCGTGACCGAACGTGTGCACCCCGCAGTGCTTGCAGAATAGATGCCGCTGAATGTTCGAACCAAAGCCATAATCACCTAGATCCCCAGGATCCGAGAGAAGACGAAACGCATCCGGCTTTGCTTGCGCAGCCCACTTGCGAATCTTGCTGCACATGGTGCAATTACATTTGCCCGTACCGGCACTCAGGTCGATGTCCGCTTCGAAGCGAACTTTCCCACAGTGACAGCTGCCTTGATACGCCTTCGTGCTCATCGGTCCACCTCATCTGCTGAGCGGAAGCGGCGCAGTCTAACGCGCACGTTCGGTGGGCGCAGTGGTGTGAACACCGACGAGATCCGAGCAGTCTCTCGCGACCGCAGAACGAAGAGAGTCAAATGAGAGACGATCGAGTTCCCTCCCGTTTACGACATAGGTATCCACAGAAACGGACGACTACACAAGTGTCACTACTTTCGTCGCCCTTGCGCAGGCGAGGGCGACGGGGCAAAGAAATGGCTCGAGTGCCAACCTCTTTGTCGGATCCTTCCTTCTGTAATCAACCCCAGACTTTTCTGCTTCTCCATGCCGTTTACGGAAGGAGGGCTTGGGAGGAGCCTCAATAGCGCAGCGAGAGAATGTTTAGTCTTGCCTACCGGAAAAAATCAACTGATGAGGTCCATGCCTTTCTGGCCTCATCACCTCATCACCTCATCACATCACTAATAACCTATGTCCATCTCGAATGGACCAGCAGGCAGCGCGGCACCATCGTACAGATTGCAGACTGGACTATCCGCCCAGCAGAAACGTACGCGCTCGTCGGTGGCTTTCGCACCAGAGACTCGTACGGTGTTGCCTTCCACACGCGCCCCGGCATAGCGACAGCTGTTGAGCCCGTTTCCACAAAGCTCGAAGCCGATGGCTCGATCGGAGCTGTAAGTCACGAGACCGTCATCGACATCCTCGAATGAAATCACGACTTCGTCGCCGCTGCGTTCCGCTTTGACTGGGACTGGTCCTGACGGCGTAATCGACTCGCCGTACACGACGTGACGTGCCGCGCGCGCCAATCGGTAGCCGACTTGTTGCTTGTTCGCAGGATGGATGTCGTATCGATCTCCAAGATCGATGGCGACAGCCAGACCCGCATTCTTGTCGTTAGCGACCGCGAGCCGTTGCGATTCGCGTACTCCAGCCCAGCCGCTTTCTGTCGGCTCGCTCGGTGCCGGTCCGAAATTCGCGAGTTGCACGATCAGGAACGCTGCGTCCTCACCGAAGCGCGCCCGCCAATCTTTCATCCAGGCCGCGAGCAATCCTTGATAGCGCTGCGGTTCATCCCAGTTCGATTCGCCTTGGTACCAGAGCACTCCACGCGCTCGATAGTGACCCAACGGCGCGATCATCGCATTGCCGATCACCGACAATCCGGCGGTTGAATCCCAAGGCGCTCGAGGTGGCTGGCCGATCGAAATGGGCACGATTGTGTATTCCCAACGTCCGTCGAGCGGAATCACGGTGCCATCCTGCAGCTTCAGCGCACGACTTTCCGACGGCCCGTACATGCCGCCAGGTCCCCAGAGATCTAGGGCGTTCACCACGATGGTGTTCACGCCGGTCCGCAGCAGGCCTTTGTCGATCGAATAATTTCGTTCAGTGTCGGGTCCGGCGGTGCTGCCGATGGCCTTGCCGTTGAGCCACGTCATGTCGACATCGTCTACCCAGCCTAATCCCAGCGTTGCCGCCTGCTTTGCCTGCTTGGCGGTGAGCTCGACATTCGCTCGCAGCCAAACCATTCCATTGAACTGCGCGAGAGGCGTCACGCCCCAGCCTTCCCAGTGACTCAGTTCGTGAGGCGCCCTCGCCCATACACCTTCGCTCTTGCCGAGCCAGGGTTGTTGTCCCGCGTTCTTGGTGGCCCACCAGCTTTCCCACACCCGGCTCCATTCTTTGATGGCCGCTTTGGGTTGCGAACCTCGCAGCTCGAGGATGTTCAAGTTCTTTTCATAGCCGCCTGCTGCTCGCAGGGCTTCTACGCTCATCCAAGGCTCGATCTTCGAGCCGCCCCACGATGCATGGATCAATCCCATCGGCACGTCGACATGCTTTTGCAACTCGCGCGCAAAGTAAAAACAGACCGCCGAGAAATCCGCGATGCTCTCGGGAGTGACCGCCTGCCATCGCACAGGGGTTGCGAAAGTATGCTCAGGCGTTGCACTCGTGGTGCGCGATATGGTGAGCAGTCGAATCGAATCGTTGGAGGCACGCTGAATCTCGCCATAGGCATTGAGCGAGCTTCTAACTTGCATCTCCATGTTCGATTGGCCCGAACACACCCAAACATCGCCAACCAGAATGTCGTTCAATTTTTGCTCTGCACCGGAAGCCGTTCGCACAGCGAGCTCGTATGGGCCACCGGCAGGTGTGGCAGGCAACTGCACGCGCCACTCGCCCTTCGCATCGCTCTGCACTGAAGTTTGCTGGCCACGAAATGTCACAACGACTTGTTCGTTCGGCTGAGCGATTCCCCAAACCGGAACCGAACGATCGCGCTGAAGCACCGCATGGTCCTGAAACATTTCATCGAAAATCGCGTCTGCGGCGCCGGCGGCCGTGGATATCGAAAGCAACACGAGCGCGAGTAGATTGCGAACATCCGGCATTATTCTTCTCCAAATTCTTAACGGACGGACCGCGGAGTTTTGCACACTCTGTTCGTTTTTTCCTCCGACCTTAGTTGCGGGACTGGGATCGCGGAGCGGGGACTGGGGACTGCAGATGCGACCTGCGGATTAGACAAGGTGAGAGCGCATCACTCTCTTCTCAATCTCTAGTCCCTAGTCCCTAATCCCTAATCCCCAGTCCCCAGCCCCCATCTCTCACTGCACCAGATCATCGAAATAACCGCCGACTGCAGTTAGACAAAATGGCGCGACCAGCCCCGCGTGATATGTCTCGAGCACTGCAGCTTCTCCCAAATCCGTCGCACCTTCGGCAACTGCATTCGCAGCGACCAACACTTTTGCGGCCTCGAATCCCTGCTTCAAATCCTCGTGAGGATCCCCGCTCGTCGGCTCGCTGTCGACATCGAGCACGGTGACGGGAGCGGATGTCGGCGCCCAATAACTCTGCATGAATTGAGTATTGAAGTAGAACACAGTGGGATCATTGCTCCCGCCGCACAACAGCATCGGCGAAACTGGCGTCCAGTTGCGCTGATCGTTCGTCTTGAAGGCTTGCCGCAGTGGATGCGCAGGTGCATCGGCTGGAGCGGCCGTTGTGGTGGTGGGGAAAGCACGATCCGGTGTCGCTTGCGCATCTTGCAGGTATGCCAGGCGAAAATCATTGGTGATCAAGTGGTCCGGGCCGAACGCGCGTTCGAAGATTGGCGCGAAGTCCTCGGGTTCGGTTGCTGGGGTATAGGGCGCGAAGGCCGGATCAGGCGGAACGTCGCTGAACAACTGATGGTTGGGCAAATGTCCTGCGTCGAATAACTGCGAGCGAGACATCGTCGTTGGGAGCAAAGATTCGATCCCGCTCGCGTACGAAGGCTCGAATACATCTGTCGTGTTCGAATAGATATTTCCATAGGCGCGTTGATAGCCCGTGATCAACATCGTGAGCAACAAAGGCGCCCCGTCGTTCACCTGACCGTAGAACACCGCATCGCCGAATGCCGCCAGCGCATACGGTCCGGACATGGGTGCGGAAGCAGTAATCGGCATGCCCGCTGCTTCCAAGGCTCGGTGCGTTGCCATCGCGACGTGTCCACCTTGCGAATACCCCGTCACGAATAACTGGCCGCTCTGGTCGGTTGTCGGTGCGAACCGCGTAGGAATAGTGGAGCGCGCAGCGGTAAGCGCATCGATCATGTCTTTGGAAGACTGATCGGCGTTCAGATAAGGGTGATAGTTCGCGCTCGAAGTATCGTAGCCGACGTAGTTAGGTGCGACGACGATGTAGCCACGCGCGGCAAACGCTGCGGCCATCAAGATGGCCTCTACATTCTCCTCATTGTCGATGTCGACCATGTTGAAGCTCTTATCGCTGGTCGTGCCGTGCGCATACAACAGAACCGGACGGTCGCCCTGACACTCGGGGTCTACACCCGCGGGAATCATCAACGCGCCTGAGGCTGTAGTTGGCTCATCGTTCACGCCGACCGTTTGATAGCGAAGTTGATGAATATCTACGCGACAGGCTGGCGTACCCGCGAACTGCAATAGTTGCTGACCTTCGAGCGTGCCGCCGAGCGCGAGTACGAGATCGGCAACTGACACCGAGCGCACTCGAGGCGCAGGACTTTCGATCAGCGTACCGCGCGGCGGTGGAGTGGCCTCCCCTTGTTCTTGATCGTCATCATCGCCCGAGCTGCCGCATGCGGCTAGCAGCAAGAGCGTTGGAAGCAAGAAGAGAGCACGAGGCAAGCGCATTGAAAGCTCCATCAAAGTAAGTAGGACTGTCCTCCGGCGACCGGCGACCGCACCGACAGTGGGATTGCAGCATCGTCGAGAAACAATGCAATGCGTGAGATCGCGGCCCGGCGCTGACATGGAAGGCGGCAGGCGCCCTGGCATAACGCACAAAGCGCAGCCAGGGTCCCTCGATGCCGGCGAGATCATCCGCCCATCGTTTTGCGCGTATTCTCTGGGGCACAAACTAGGGCACGTGCCCAATCACGGGAAAGAACAATGAACCTCAAACCAGTCGCGCTGGCGGCCGCGGCAGTTATCTGCACATTGAGCCTGACTGCTCAGGCCCAAACTCAGGGCCAAACGCCCGCTGAACAGATCTCTTACATCCATGCCGGTGCGTTGCTGGTGCACGCTGGGGAGAAGCCGCGGAAAGCTGCGACGATCGTCATACACGGCGACAAGATCGATTCGATCCACGAAGGTTTCCTCAATCCCCCAAGCGGTGTGCGGTTCATCGACCTGAGCAAACAGTTCGTCATGCCGGGACTGATCGACATGCACGTTCATATTCTTCACGACGGCGACAAGATGCGTTCGCCAGAGGAACACAGCTCACGCACCAGCGCCGACTACGTGCTGCTCGGTCTCGCTAATGCACGTCGTACACTCGAAGCTGGATTCACGACCATTCGCGATGTGGGATCGGAAATTCGCAGCGTCACGGCATTGCGCGATGCGATCAATAAGGGCCTGGTCGAAGGACCGACGATCTACACATCGGGACGAGTGATTGCGGTGACTGCGGGACATGGCGCCGGCAATGCGGACGCTGCCGAACACGTGTGCGATGGTGCCGATGATTGCCGGCGCGCGGTGCGAACACAAATCGCGCTCGGTGCGGACCTCATCAAGTTCGCCGCCACCGGCGGAGTGACCAGCGATGCTGCCACCGGGCTCACGCAGCAGATGTTTGCGGATGAGATGCGAGCCATCGTCGAAACGGCTCACATGTTCGGTCGCAAAGTTGCAGCACACGCCCACGGCAAGCAGGGCATCAAAGCAGCGCTCGAAGCCGGCGTCGATTCCATCGAGCACGGCATCTATACGGACGCGGAAACGAATCTTCTATTCAAGCGCACGGGTGCGTGGCTCGTTCCAACGCTTTGCGTGCCCGATTCCGTTCTCGCACAAGCCCGGGCAGGAGCGCGATCGCCAGTCGTTTTGGCGAAAGTCGAGGAAGCGGCGGCTGTGCATGCGAAGAACGCGGCAGCGGCGATCCGCGATGGTGTCAAGGTCGCGTTCGGTACCGATGCGGGCGTGCGCGAGCATGGCAAGAACGCGGATGAGTTCAATCATCTCCTCAAAGCGGGTATGAGCTCCGCCGACGCCATTCGAGCGGCGACGATCGATGCGGCAACGCTGTTGGGTAAGGCCGATCGCATCGCAACGATCGAAAAAGGAAAAGACGCGGACATCATCGCGGTAGCAGCAAGTCCGATCGCGGATATTTCCGAGCTCGAGCGCGTTGAGTTTGTGATGCGACGTGGCGTCGTGCATAAGATGCAAGGAACAAGACAGGTGTTTCCGCAGTAGAGATCGCTGTCGCGCAGCTTGCGATTCCATCAACACGCGAGCATCCGGTCGCGTACCTTTTGGTACAGTCGCGCGTCTTGCGGGACAGCGTCGCTTTTCGCAATGCATTCGACATTGAGCCGGTCTATACAGTGCCGCCTAGTCGAGCAACAGTTGATAGTCATCGGTTGGAAGTTGACGGCCAGCGAGGGCGCCGGCTCTGACCCTGAATCGTCAACTCCATATACTAGCCGCTATTAGGTCTACATACGACGATGGATTGGCCGGCACTCGCCGGCGTCGCAACTAGAGAAGGGGATATATATGAGAAGACATCTACTCGTGGGCGCTGCCGCGCTCGCGTTGTTTGGCTGTTCGAAAGAGGCACCTGCGCCCGAGGAAGCTCAATCGAGCGCTACCGAAACCGCACAACCCAGCGCCAGTGAGAAGCTGGATGCGGTCCTGGCGGCTCAGCCTGAAGCAGATAAAGCCCGTTACGCTGCCCGCCATCCGAAAGAAACACTGGAGTTCTTTGGCGTGCAGCCCGGAATGACCGTTGTCGACACCTTGCCGGGTGATGTCTGGTACTCGGGAATATTGCTCGATTATCTCGGCCCACAAGGCAAAGTGATCGCCGCGGACTACTCACCTGAGATGTGGACGCAGTTCGGCGAGTATTCGCCGAAACCCGAAGAGAAGGCGAAGTGGACCACGGACTTTGCCGCGAAGCTGGAAGCGAAACGCGGCGAAGATGATGCTGCGGTCACTGCCGTTCATTATGGATCCATTCCGGACGACCTCGCGGGAACGGCGGATGTCGTACTCGTGGTGCGAGCCATTCATCACTTCATGCGGCTGGAGGACAAGGGTTATCTCACCCAGGCGCTCGAGGATATGAAGAAAGTGCTCAAACCCGGTGGCATCGTCGGCGTCGTGGCACATCGAGCTCCGGAGCAAAGCGCCGATGCCTGGGCGAAGGGCGATAGCGGGTATGTGAAACAATCCGCGGTTGTTGCTGCGTTCGAGAAAGCGGGCTTCGAGTTGGTCGAAGCGAGCGAGATCAATGCGAATCCGAAGGATCAACCCACCGAGAAGGATGTTGTGTGGCGCCTGCCACCGACGTTGGCCACCAGCCAAAACAATCCCGAGCTGAAAGCGCAAATGGAAGCGATCGGCGAGACGGATCGGATGACGCTGAAGTTTAGAAAGCCTGCCTAGCGGATTGCATCGTGGCGGGGGGATTTCCCCCGCCTCTTGGGTGACGGGTGACAAGTGACGGGGGACATGCGCTGCAACGGTCGCAGGGAACCTAGCATTTATGCCGATTGCCGCACGTCGCACGCCTTCTTCTCTTCCCCGTCACTCGTCACTCGTCACTTCGTCACCCTCGCTGCTCCCCTCAACGGATCAATGCATGCACCTCCCCGCCATACCCTTCGGCACTACGAACTGGAGCGAGATCGAACCTACACATCACGCCGGCATCACCGGCTCGGCGACGTGGCGCACGCGCACATTTGGAAATATTCGGGTGCGGATGGTCGAATACAGTCCGGGGTACGAGGCCGATCATTGGTGCGACAAAGGACACATCCTGTTGTGCCTAGAAGGTGAGCTCGAAACCGAGCTCAAGGACGGCACCTGCGTGACGCTCACGCCGGGTATCAGTTATCAGGTCGGCGATGATGTGATGGCGCACCGATCCAAGACGAGAACGGGCGCGGTATTGTTCATTGTGGACTGAAGCGAGAGGATGAAGTCAACCCGAAACAAGGCACCGAAACCTTGCCTACCTTTCATGGCGTCCATGACGTCCTTTGGTCCAAGGCTGCAACCAAGTTCCAACCGTCATCTCCTTTTCACGCTTTCTTCACGCCCAGAGATGCGAAAGGCTCACACCGTCCTTCTATAAGTGAGGTCCTCGAAGTACCGCAAGAACTCGGAGATCCATTATGGGCACGCACATCGGCATTCAGGCCGCAACACGACGCACTTCCTTCCGACACTCTATTTGGGTCGCAACGCTGCTTTCGAGCGTTTGTGCAGTTGCGCAAGCAAACCCTCCCGTTCACAAACACTACGATGTGCCTGAGGAGGCCAGCAAACCTTCAGCTTCAGGCGCACTGGCGCCACGTCTTCAAAACGTCGGCAAACATGTCTTCCCGGTCACTTGCAGTTCCGAGCAAGCCAAGCGCTTCATGAATCAAGGATTGAACCTCACTTACGGTTTCAATCATGCGGAAGCCGGCCGCGCGTTCGCGGAAGCGGCGCGGCTCGATCCGCATTGTGCGATGGCTTATTGGGGTCAGGCATTGGTGCTGGGTCCGAACATCAACGCCCCGATGGACCCGGCCAGCGAAGAGCAGGCGCGTAAGTTCATCGAACAAGCGCTTGCAATGAAGAATCATGTGAGCGAAAGAGAGCGTGCTTACATCGATGCGTTGAGCGTGCGTTACACCGGGAAGGCGGAAGATCGCGCCGCGGTCGATCAGGCTTATGCTGGCGCAATGCGGTTGCTCCACGAACGTTATTCCGATGATCTGGATGCAGCGACGCTGTTCGCCGAAGCAATGATGGATCTACGCCCTTGGAATTACTGGATGCGCGATGGCCGTCCCTTCCCGGGCACCGAAGAGGTTGGCAAAGTGCTCGACTCCGTCATTGCTCGCAATCCAGAGCATCCTGGTGCACTGCATCTATCGATTCATTTATGGGAAGCGCCCCACCCCGAAAAAGCTGAAGGGGCGGCGGATCGCCTGCTGACGCTCGCCCCCGCTGCCGGGCATTTGGTCCACATGCCCGGCCATATTTATCAGCGCGTCGGTCGCTACCAGGATGTGATCAAGGCCAACCAAATGGCGATCGTGGCGGATGAGGACTACATCTCTCAGTGCCGTGCGCAAGGCATCTATCCCCTCGGCTACTACCCGCACAACATTCATTTCCTGTGGTTTGGCGCGACGATGGCAGGCCAGAGCGACCTCGCGATTGCCTCGGCACGCAAGACGGTTTCATCGATCCCCGCCGAGGCCGTGAAAGAGGTTCCTATTCTTCAAGCGTTTCTGCTGGTCGAAGATTTCGCGCTGGTGCGGTTCGGCAAGTGGGACGAAATCCTCAAACTCCCCGCCTTGAAGTACGAGTCGCTCTTCACGCGTGGCGTGCGCCACTACGCTCGGGGCATGGCATTCACTCGCAAGAATCGATTCGATGAAGCCCGTAAAGAGCTCGCAGCGGTAAAGAAGATTGCGGCGGATCCGGCGCTCATCGCAACACCCGCTTCGATGTCATTGAACTTGCCTGATGCAGTGTTGCGCATTGCAGCCGAATCGCTCGCGGGAGAGCTCGCAGCCGAGCAAGGCGATTATCCGACCGCTATCGCACACTTGGACACCGCGGTGCGCATGCAAGATGCTCTCGCCTACACAGAGCCCGATGATTGGCACTATCCCGCGCGTCACTCTCTCGGCGCCGTGCTACTCGAGGCCGGTCGTGCAGCGGAAGCTGAAACGGTTTATTGGCAAGACCTCAAGGAACATCCGAAGAACGGTTGGGCCTTGTTCGGACTCGCGCAAGCAATGCGTGCTCAGGGAAATATCGAAGGCGCCAAGGCGATCGAAGCGGACTTCGAAAAGGCTTGGGCGCAAGCTGACATTCAGCTCGCCTCATCGAGGTTCTAACGATGTTGATGCACCGCGCATTAATCGTATCGTTCGCCATCGCTGTGCTCATGCCGCTCTCGGTGGACGCCGACGGGCCGCCGAAGCGCACGGCGAAGCGCGCGCAAGCTGTCGATGATTACTCGCAGCGAGCGAAGGACGCGTACGGTGAAGGCTATGCGTTCATCGAGAGGGCGACGCGCCTGGACCACGATGCGTCAACTGCACAGACCGAGGCCGAACGTGCCGACGTGTTAAAAGACGCGGCACTCGCTTACGAGGATGCACTCGATGCGTTCGAGCGAGCGGTTCGCTCCGATGCGCGCATGTACGAAGCGTACACGTACATCGGCTACGCGAACCGCAAGCTCGGCCGCTACGAGCCAGCGTTGTCCGCATACGCGACCGCGCTGAAGTTCAAGCCCGATTACGCTCGTGCGATTCAGTATCAAGGCGAGGCATTTCTGGGATTGAATCGATTCGAGGAAGCGAAACGCAATTACTTGCGACTCTATGCATTGGATGGCGAGCAAGCACAGAAACTGCTCAATGCCATGCATCGATGGCTCGATGAGCACGCTCAGAAGGACGCAGCTGAGGTGAATGGTCCATTGCTTGCCGAAGCCAAGGCATGGCTTGCGACGCAGCCGAAACCGTCAGCTCACATTGCGGCGAATCCGCAATCGCCTTGGTGAGCAGCGCTTCGCGATGACCCTCATCCTAACCCTCTCCCTGGAGGGAGAAGGGACAGGAGGACGGCGCTAGTTAAGACGTTACGGTTGACGGTTGACGGTTGACGGTTGACGGTTGACGGTTGACGGTTGACGGTTGACGGTTGACGGTTGACGGTTGACGGTTGACGGCCAAGATAAGAACTCTCTCTGCCAACCGTCAACCGTCAACCAAATCTAGTGCTTCTTCGCGCGTTCCTCTTTACTGCTGCGCTTGACGTCTTGGCCGTGAGCTTGTTTGTAGCTTTGGATGTCTTTGAACTGCCCCTTCTTATCGCGCTCCGCATAAAGCTTGCGATCTGTACTGCTGCGATGAGTCGTGCGATTCGGCATGATTCTCTCCGGCATATGAATGAATCCGCTGAATCAACGCTATCACAGCTCGGCCGGTTCCCGCCCCGCCTGCGCACAGCCGTTCGATGAACACTTCAAAGATGCAAGGTCCGTTTGCCGCTTCAGATGATTCGCAGAGCGAATCCGAAGGACTATGGTTCGTTTATCTGTTCGCGCTCTATGACTGTTCCACGTTCAAGATCGGGTTCTCTTGTAATCCGCTGCGCCGGCTCTGCAGCTTCAGCCCACGCTTTCACGAGCGTTTCGATCTGCATGAATCAAGATTACTGCGAGTGGATTCGTGCGAAAGCGTGCGGCGAATCGAATCCATATTGAAGGCCGAATTCTCCAGCGCGAATGCGGTATGTCCATCGTGGCTTCCGAAGGCAGCGGGCGGACACACGGAATGGTTCAGCGCGGTTTACCTGGGCGAGGCAACAACTCGGCTCGCCTCATTTGCGAGCGACAATGCCGGGAGCATTACGAGCGCGGCGGAGACCTTGCGGCAGGACTTATTGGAACGGCGAAGAGATTTCGAAACATGGGCCGTCAGCGTTGCGCAACAACTGAACGTCACTCCCGGCGCATTGGACTGTGCTCGGCAAGAAGCGGGACTCGCACGAACGCTGCGCGATTGGCTGGACATTCATCGAGCCTTGAACGTTCCAATCTTCCAGGAACAGATCGATGAGGGTGCCTTCGTCCGGGAGATCCACGATGTCTATAGCCGTCTGCAGTATTGACCGTCGATTTGCGTCGGGTGCGGCACCCTAGAAACTTTGCATGCCTGGCGCGCGTTGCCTCGAGATCGTAGACAACAACAAAGGAACGCGTCGTGCTCACGGCAATCGTGCTAGTCATCTCAGGTGCGCTCCTGGCATCTGTCTATTTCGTGCTATCGCATCGAAGACACACGCCCTATCTGAAGCTCGAGTTGGACACGCTTCCGCCGATCGAAGAAGGGCTTGCGACGCTCGCAGGATTGACAGGTGGGGCCGTTTACCCTGGCAATGCATTGACTGTGCTGCAGAATGGCGGCCTGTACCCGGCGATGAAAGCCGATATT
Source organism: Steroidobacter sp. (assembly GCA_025929585.1). Taxonomy (GTDB): domain Bacteria; phylum Pseudomonadota; class Gammaproteobacteria; order Steroidobacterales; family Steroidobacteraceae; genus Steroidobacter. The sequence goes on along the minus strand of JAICPY010000003.1, from coordinate 56,673 downwards.
TCCGCAGCGAAGCACACCATCCATCTAGAAAGCTTCGTTTGGACCCATGGCACATTGGAGCGCGAATTCGTCGAACTGCTTGGTCGTAAGGCGCGGGAAGGCTGCAAGGTTCGCGTGCTCATCGATGCGATGGGTGGAATCAGCGCGGACAAAGAACAACTGAAGCGCTTGAGCGAGGCTGGCACCGAGGTTTCGATCTACTGCAAACCGCATTGGTGGAATCTGCGCCGCTTCAATCATCGCACTCACCGCAAACTCCTGATCGTGGACGGAACGATTGGCTATACATTCGGGCACGGTATCGCCGATCAATGGCTGGGAAACGGTGAGGACAAAGATCACTGGCGCGACACGGCCGTCCGCGCCGAGGGCCCCGTCGTTCGAGCGTTGCAGGCGGTTTTCATGGAGAACTGGATCGAAGAGATGAAATGCGTGCCTTCGGGACCAGGCTGCTTCCCGGTGCTGGATGAGCGTGGCGATTCTCGAGCCCACGTCGTGAGCAGTGCGTCCGGCGAAGCACTGTCATCCGTTGCGCTGCTTTACACAGTTGCGATCGCTTGTGCGCGGCGCGAAATCATTATCCAGAATCCCTACTTCGCTCCCGACGATGGCATTTGCGAATTACTCGCGATGATGGTCAAGCGCGGTGTTGCGATTCATCTGATGATCCCCGGGCAGAAGACCGATAGCCCATTCGTGCGACGCGCCGGTTGCCATCTCTATGCGGATCTATTGCGAGCGGGCGTGAGGCTATACGAGTTCGAGCCGACATTGCTGCATCAGAAAATCGTAGTCGTCGATGACATTTGGTCGCACATCGGCTCGACGAACTTCGATTCGCGCTCGCTCGCCCTGAATGAAGAGGTCGGAATCGGCATTCACGATGCGAAAGTCGCAGCGCAGTTGAAGCACGCCTTCAACGAGGATCTGAAGCGCAGCAAGGAAATCAAACTCGAGCAGTGGCAGCATCGCGCATGGCAAGCACGGGCTTTCGACTGGGTCGCGTATCAGTTGCATGACCAGCTCTGAGAGCGGCAACCGACGGATGATGGTGGAGAACCCATCCACCAGGTAAAGTCTGGTGGTCATGACAACACCAGGCCTCTACGCGCAAATCCTGGGCTCCGCATTCGATGAGCTCTCGCCGATTCTGAAACGCATCCACGACGGTCGCACGCCTAAGCTTTATTCCGGCCGCTGCGAGGTGGCTCGAGGTCAGGGTTGGATGGTTCGGCTCATATCCCATCTTGCGAGATTGCCCGAGCCGCACTCAGATGTGGAAGTGACCATTGCGATCGACGGAGCCACATCAGGCGAGGTGTGGACGCGCCACTTCGGCGGACGTGAGATGCGATCCAGCTTACGCAATGCGGCAGGCATGCTGCAGGAACGACTTGGCCCGATCACATTCAAGTTCGCCTTGAGCGCCGATACGCACCGCATCGACTGGCGCTTACGCGAAGCATTGTTGTTTGGTCTGTTGCCGTTACCGCGAGCGTGGTTCAAGACCTGCGAGGCACGCGAATCCATCGTCGAGGGTCGGTACCATTTTGATGTCCGCGCAGAGCTTCTGGGGATGGGCGCCCTGGTTCATTACCGAGGATGGTTGGTCGAGCATGAAGGATAAGGTTCTCGTGTTCGATGGCGTGTGCGTTCTGTGCAATCGCTGGGTGCAGTTCGTACTACGTCATGACGAGCACCATCAGTACAAGTTCGCGGCGATGCAATCCGGCCCCGGACGAGCCATGTTGCTCGAGCATGGTATCGACCCCGACGATCCGATTTCCTTCTTGCTGCTGGATGGCGATAACGGATACACGAACACCGATGCGCTGATCAGAGTACTGGATAGTTTTCGTGGTCGCTGGCGTTGGATGGCCGCGATCTTGCGTTTGACGCCTCGGTTCATTCGCGATCCGCTGTATCGCTGGTTCGCCCGCAATCGATATCGACTATTCGGCCGCCACGATAGGTGTTTGGTACCGCCGTCCGATCTGTCGGATCGCTTTCTGAGTTGAGACAACTCGGATGCGGACAGTTGTGGTGCTCGGTGGGTACGGAAACTTCGGCCGGCGTATCGTCCAAGCGTTGGCTGGCGATGAAACCTATCGAATTGTTGTTGCGGGCAGGAATGCAACCAAAGCTCAGGCCATCGCACGAGAAGTCGGTGCCCACGGTATTGCAATCGACACCGCAGCAGAAGAACTGCCGGAGATCCTGCGGAGCCTAAGTGCAGATCTTCTGATCCATACGGCCGGCCCTTTTCAGAACCAGAGCTACGCAGTTGCACGTGCCTGTATCGATACAGGCACTCACTACATCGATCTCGCGGATGGACGCGCCTATGTGTGCGGTATTCGTGAGCTCGATGCACAGGCGCAAGCGAATGCAGTTCTAATCGTCAGTGGGGCAAGCTCACTCCCCGCATTGTCTTCTGCCGTCGTCGACAAATTCTCTCCGCAGTTCTCGCGCATGCAAGAACTCGATGTAGGCATCAGCTCCGGTGCTCGTCCTCCAGGAAGAGCCACAATGGACGGAGTACTGGCCTATGTGGGAAGGCCCTTCACTCAATGGCGCGACGGTTCGTGGAAGACGGTTCACGGCTGGCAAGATATGCGTTCGCAATCGTATCCGCGCCCGGTCGGCACACGTTGGATCGCAAACTGCGATGTGCCCGATTTGCAGTTGTTTCCGCAAAGATATGCAACATTGGAACGCGTAACGTTCCGCGCAGGAGTGGGACCGAAATACAGCATGCTCGGGCTGTGGATCGGCTCCTGGTTAGTGCGCGCCGGTATCCTTCGTACCCTCGTTCCATACGTGCCGCGGCTTCATCGCGCCGCACTGGCGCTGGCTCCGTTCGGCTCTCGATGCAGCGCAATGCATGTGACGATCCGAGGTTTGAATCACAATAACGTCGCTCGCTCGCGCAGTTGGTATCTCATAGCCGAGAACGATCACGGCCCCGATATTCCTTGTTTTCCCGCGATTGCACTGGCGCGAAAAATACTGCGAGGCGAAATTCACAGCCGGGGCGCAATGCCTTGTATGGGCCTGCTTACCGTGGATGAGATTCTTGGCGTCGGCCGTGATCTCTACTTACGAACTGAAGAATCCGAACACGAGCTGATCTAGAACCTATGTCAGTCAAACGTGGCGGCGACCCGAGATACTTTAGATAGGCGAGTTATCGGATCTCCAGGTTCAAACGCCTAACCCAAGCCATCCCTTCTCCGGCCATGACTTCGTTGCCGATCTCGACGCTTGAAACGTAGTGAGAGGCCGATAGCAAGTTATGTTCGACGGCGTGCGAAATGAATCGGCGAAGATCAAGGGATGCACGGCGCGTCGGTATGCTGACGCGATAAACGATGTGCTGCCACCGGTTTGCATTTGTGCCCGAGGCATCGCCCATATCGGCGGAATGCCAGAGCTCATAGTTCGCACCGTCTACCGTCACGTCCGCAATCTTCGAGCCTGTGGGTTCGAAGCCGGAGACTTCCATCCAAATATTGAGATCTGCGCTGATGTCCTTCGGATTAGGCTCTCGGCTCGTCTTGCCTGTTCGCGTAAACCAAAGTGCCGCGGAGAGCAAGTAATGACCCGTTGCCTGTAGCTCGAGGCCGTAATCCAACTGCATAGCGCCCATCTCATCGATGCGGATCGGCAATTGAGCAATCGTCGACTCACCGCCGTTCCACGGCTTCCAGCCAAACGTCACTTGAGGGAATGCCAACACGGCCTTGCTCGATTCGGGCCAGTCCCATGACCATCCGTACTCCTCAGCTCCACCAACACGCCTAAACAACAAACATTGTCTAAAGGGCTGCTCACCGATTGCCTGCTTGTTCCACATGTTGTTTACGAGCTTGCCTATCGGCGTGCGTTTCTCCGCCGCATCCTCGCAGCTGATCTCGTGCATCACGGCTGCGGAGATCTCTTGGGCCGAGACCTGAAGAGGAGCCCAGAGCACGCCGATTACTATTGAGAATGTCATCGCGGCAAACACTCGCATGGTTCTCTCCTACGTTTGTCTCTTGTCTATAGCGCTTTCCAAGAGCCCTTCGCAATACGGAAGTGAGGAGTTGGAGCGCTCTGACAGACGGATCAACTTCGCGTTATCGACAGTAGGTGCTCGAGCTCAAGAGGCCCCCTCCCTAGCCCTCCCCCGCAAGCAGGGGAGGGAATTGAAGAGAAGGTTGCGCGCATGGGATGATGATTTCGATGTACGAGATGCTTCAGCAGTACGTCCTACTTCCTAGGTCAGCGCCTTAGCCGTAGACCACGGACCGCACCAGCGGACCTCCCTTTCCGTCCGATTCTCTTTTTCTATTCCGATTCCCTCCCCTGTTTACGGGGGAGGGTTAGGGAGGGGGCCTCCTACACCTGGTTGCCCCGTTTCAAGCGATGGTTGGAACCGAGCATCTGCCTAAGAATCCAGCACTCGCTTCAGCCGTTTGCCCTTCCACCGCGCGGCTCGCTACCATCGCGCTCCTCACTAAGCCTCGTTGATCCTCGTGCCGCCAACTCATCGAACCAATCTCAAAACCCTCGCACTCTGCGTCTTCGGCGCCGTGCTGTATTTTCTGAGCTTCTTGTCGTTCGATCTATTTCCACTGACCTGGTTTTGCTTCGTTCCGGTGCTATACGCGGTTCGCGACCTGCGGCCAAGACGCGCCTTGTTGTGGGGATGGCTGTTCGGCATCGTGACCAATGCAGGTGGCTTCTACTGGGTCGTCCACCTCATTTCCGAGTTTGGCGGCACGCCGATCGTGTTGGCGATCTTGGGTTTCTTTTTTCTGTGTGCATTTCAAGGATTGCTCGTCGCGATCGTCATCGCGCTCGTGCGCCATGCTCAGCTCAAGCTCAATGTCGCACCTGTCTGGAGCTTGCCTATCGCATTGGTCGCGGTCGAATACGCCTACCCGTTGCTGTTTCCCAGCTACATCGGCAATTCGCAATACGAGTTCACGGCGCTGACTCAAATCGTCGATATCACTGGCGTGCTCGGATTGAGCGCCATCATCGGATTGTTGAACGGTGCTGTTTACGAGCTGCTCGAGGCGAGAGTCACCGCTCGTAAAGCAGCGTTGGCACGCATCGTAACGCCATTGTCTCTCCTCGCCGTGAGCGTCCTCTACGGCTTGCTTCGGCTGCCTGCGATCGAGGCGAGCATTGCGGATGCGCGCACCGTCAGAGTCGGAATGGTGCAAACGAATCTCGGCTCGCACGACAAAACCAACAGCCCGCGGAAGTTCATGCGGGAACATCTAAGCATGTCTGCGGAGCTGGTGAAGCAACGCCCCGATGTCGACTTGCTCGTCTGGCCGGAGTCGGTTTACGACGGCTTCATTCGCAAAGACGGCCATGAGCCGGCAAACGCGGCGATCGCAACGTTGGGCAAGCCCATCATCATGGGTGCGTTGTCCATCGATGACGCGAATCGCGATGGTAGAGCCGAGTATTTCAATAGCATCGTGCTGATGTCCGGTGCTGGGAAGCTGCTGGGCTCATACGACAAGGTGGAACTGCTCGCCTTCGGCGAGACACTGCCGTTGACGCGGTTGATTCCAGCGATCGGTCGCATCGGCAATCAAAGCTGGTTCACGCATGGCAGCTCGTTCGAGCACTTGCGATGGGAAGGCATCGCCTTTCTGCCGACGGTGTGTTACGAAGACATCATTCCGTCTCTACCGCGCAGAATCTGGCGTAATGACGGCCCTGCGGACATCCTCGTCAACGTAACGAACGATTCATGGTACGGCGACACCCACGAGCCGACGATCCACTTAGTGCTCGCGAGCTTTCGCTCCATCGAAACGCGGCGTGCACTGATTCGCGCGACCAATACGGGCATCAGCGCGATCGTCGATCCAGCGGGACGCATTGCGCATCGCACCGGTCAATGGACGAGAGAAACTTTAGTCGCCGACGTGCCGCTGATCACGAACGGTAGTTCGACTATTTACATGCGAATCGGCGATGTGATCGCGTGGCTTGCGATGCTGCTCACAGCTTTGGGGTTGATCGCGGCCCGTCGGGCCCGCACGTAGCTTGAAGAACTCGCGGAACTTCGCGCATTAGAAATTACTTCGTACGTTGATATGAAGATCGCAACGTTCAACGTCAATGGCATTACCAGTAGATTGCCCAGGCTTCTCGAATGGCTCGAGAAGGAGTCCCCGGACATCGTTTGCTTGCAGGAGCTCAAAGCACTCGATACAGGTTTCCCGATCGTTCCGATCCGAGCTGCGGGCTACGGCGCCATCTGGCACGGACAGCGATCCTGGAATGGCGTCGCAATCCTGGCGAAAGACGAAGAACCAGTCGAGATTCGCCGCGGATTACCCGGCGATCCCGACGATACGCACAGCCGGTACATCGAAGCGAAGGTCAAAGACATCGTCGTAGGCTGTCTATATTTACCGAACGGAAACCCTCAGCCTGGACCGAAGTTCGACTACAAGTTGGCTTGGTTCGAACGCCTGATCGAACATGCCAAAGGACTGTTCAAGCTCAAACAACCTGCCGTGTTGGCAGGCGACTACAACGTCGTGCCCACAGACTTCGACATCTATAACCCGAAGTCTTGGCGCAAAGACGCCTTGCTCCAACCAGAGAGTCGCGATGCTTATCAGCGACTACTCGCGCAAGGCTGGATCGATGCCGTTCGACACTGTCACCCCGACGAGCAGATCTATACGTTCTGGGATTATTTCCGCGATCATTGGAAGCGCAACGCCGGACTGCGCATCGATCATCTGCTGCTGAACAAACCTCTCGCCGCTCGTCTGAAGGATGCGAACGTGGATCGCTGGGTTCGAGACCAGCCAAAGCCAAGCGATCACGCGCCGACGTGGATCGAGATCAGTGAGTAACGATAAGTTGTTAACTCGCGCCGAGACAACTGTTTGGCGACAAGAACAGTATCAAGAGTCTCTCGCGGTGGTACACAGTGAATGAGATGGAATAGTCTCGCAGGGGCTCAGAGATCGCAGAAGCTGCAGATTTATCGTCTTACCCCGCTGCGAGATTCTCTTGCCTACCTGCCAATGTATGAATACGTCTGTAGCGGAAATCGAGCGGTACAAAGAGTGATCTCGCCAAGCACGCGAAGTTCGCAAAGGTTAAGAAAGACAGGATATGTGCCGGGCGGTACCGCAGCGCATAGTTAAACGGCATCGAGAAATCTCGCAGCGGCGCGGCGGCGCGGCGGGAAGAAAGCAGCGAGATCCTCTCTTGCCTTTGCGGCCTCTGTGGCTCTGCGAGAGTATTCTTGTCGACCCCGATCAGGCCTACGCTCGACGATGTTCAGCAACGAACTACTGCCACAAAGTTGTACGCGGTGCGACAGGAACGCCACCAAGAAGCGATTCTGGTCTCGGTGTTCTCTGTATGATGTAACGTAAAAGCTGCGCCACAATTGACCCATAGATCAAGGCCTGCCTTTCTGACCCTACACTTTTACACCTTACACGCCATACACCCCTCCTATGTCTACGCACCAACCCCAACAGCGAATCGAAGTCGTCGACGTTCTTCGTGGCTACGCGCTCATGGGTTTGTTTCTGATCCACATGGTCGAGTACTTCGAGCTGTACTGGCTCAATCCCGAGCCTGGGCCCGTCAACACTTGGACATTCTTCTTTTTCGGTGGCAAGTCGTATGCGATGTTCGCGCTGCTCTTCGGCGTGAGCTTCTACATCATCATGCAAAGCCAAGCCCGCAAAGGAGTGGACTTCAGCGCACGCTTCATCTGGCGACTTGCCGTGTTGTTTGGACTCGGGTTCATCCATGGATTGATCTACGGCGGAGACATTCTGCAAATCCTGGCAATCACCGGACTCATCCTCGTGCCTCTCTACGCTCGGAGTAATCGTACGATTCTCGCGATTGCGTTGTTCTTCATCTTTCAGGGCCCGGCGTGGATCGTCTATCTAGCAGCGAACATGACGTCCAGCATCGTTTACGAGCAGACGATCGCATCCACGCTTCATCCAGGCGTGTTTGCGACGTACGCGAACGGCAGTTTCCTCGATGTGTTGCGAGTGAACTTGTGGGAAGGCCAGCTGGCGAAATGGGCCTTCATGCTGGAAAGCGGCCGAGTCTGGAACATCATCGGCCTATCGCTTTTCGGTTTCTTGCTGGCACGCGTCGGATTCTTCATCGAAATCGCGCGCTATCAACGAACCTACGTCAAAGCACTGATCATCTCGGCGATTCTGGCGCTGATCTTGCAGTTCTTCGGCAACTACGTCGGTCTGATCTGGACGGGCGACAAGAGTCCGTGGATCGTCGGTAACATTACCAGTGCCTATACGAATCATGCTTGGATAGCGGTCAGCCTGCTGACGCTGATGTTGCTGTATCACCATACGTCAGCGAAGAAGGTCTTAATGTTGCTTGCACCGTGCGGGCGGATCAGTCTGACTATTTATGTCTCACAGGCATTTCTGCTGGTGCCGTTCTTCTATGGCTACGGTGCCGCCGCTCATGCTTGGATCGGCCAGCCGATGAGCCTTGCATTCGGTATTGCGCTCTGGTGCCTGCAAGTAGCCTTTGCTCATTATTGGATTCGCAACTTTCACTACGGTCCGTTCGAGTGGATCTGGCGTTGCGCAACCTGGCTCAGCACCGACGTGCCATTCCGCAGACGCAATCGTGAGCTCGGCGCTGCGACGGCATCGGCGTAGCGGTGGGGCCGGGGCCTGCGGCCAGTTGACGGTTGACGGTTGACGGTTGACGGTTGACGGTTGACGGTTGACGGTTGACGGCCAGAATAGGTCCTTCTGACTGCCAACTGTCAACGGTCAACGGTCAACTCGCTAACTCTTCATTACTTCCTTCCATGTGCGGCCGATACGTTTCACCTGACGAAGCAGCGCTGACACGCGAATACACGATCGATCGGCGTAATTCGCATATTGGTTTGTCGGATGCGTTGGAGCGCGCATACGAGGCCAGTTACAACGTGGCGCCGACGGATCGTGTGCCGGTGGTGCGAGTCGTGCGCGATAGCGAAGGGGTGCGTGAAGCCGTGCTGATGCGTTGGGGATTGGTGCCATTCTGGTCGAAGGGCTCGCCGCCGAAGTTTCCCACTATCAACGCGACAATCGAGAAGCTCGAAACCGCCGCTGCATGGAAGGGCCCGTGGGAACGTGGACAGAGGTGCATCATTCCCGCTGCGGGTTTCTACGAGTGGCAATTACGTCCTGACGGCAAGACCAAACAGCCGTATTTCATCAAGCCGGTTGATGAATCGACGTTCTCGCTCGCGGGCCTTTGGGAGAAGTCATTCACTCCCGAAGGCGAGCGCATCTTGTCCTGCGCAATCATCACGATGCGCGCGAACGATTTGATGGCGGAGATCCACAATCACAGCGGCGGCAAGCTGTTGGCGCGAGAGCAACGTCGCATGCCCGCGATTTTGCAGAAGGAAGATCTCGAGATGTGGCTTTCCGGTAGCGGCGAAGAAGCACGCAGCGTGCTCAAGGAATATCCGAGCGGCGCCATGGTCGCCTGGCCGGTGTCCTCTCGCGTCAACACCCCGCGCAACAACGCGCCTGATTTGGTTCAGGCCGTGGAGATCGGCCCGTCGGAATCAAGCACTTATGATCTGCCTCTTGCGGAGTAACTCGACGACTGTATAAAACAACAGCCCCTAGATCACCGGGATCTAAGAAGAGGCTGTCATGTTCATCACTCCTTTGCACCTCATCGATCAGACCATCGATGATTTGGAAGCATTGACGGAAGTCTTGGCCGACGAGGTCGATACGCGTGTAAGCGCGCACCCTCGCCCCGAAGGAAAGCTGTGCAAGGAGGCGTTGCTGACGATCAGTGTCTTGCTGCCTAAGTTGAAAGCCGTCCGTTGCTCTCCAGTTGCAATGACCGTCGACTATCGCAGCGCCTGTCCTTCGTGCGAGGACAACTGATCAATCGATATGCCGTCAAAGAAGCCGGCCAATGCAGGGACACTCGGCTACTTAGGAGAATGCGGCGCGACGATCTACGCCGTGTGCGACAAGTGCGGCCGCTTCACCGTCGCCAAGCTTGATGAGATCGCCAAACATGCAGGCTGGCGTGCATCCGCTGCCGAGATCGGCAAGCGGCTCAAGTGCAAGGATTGCGGTCATCGCGGCGGCAAGCTCACGTCCGAACGGCCGCATGTCGGACGCTCGGTGTGTCCGCGATGCTTGCGGCCGATCGGTTGAGCGAGTGAGGCGATACGGGTGACGAGTGACGGGTGACAGAGCTTGAAGCGCAATAATTTCGCGTCAAGCGTCTGATCTGGCTCCGTGGACGTTGTTTAGACAACAGACCCTCACCCGCCGCTACGCTTGCGGCCTCTCCCTAAAGGGGAGGCGAAACCCTTTCGGAAGAGGAAGCTTCAATCCTCAAGCTTCTGATTCCATCTCTCTATTCGCCGGGTCGGCGCGGACTTTGCGACTTCCCTTCATTCATTGCTTGGGGCTAACTTCGAGAGAAGCTCTTATCTTCTTTCTGATTCCCTCCCCTGCTTGCGGGGGAGGGTTAGGGACGGGGCCTCTTAGGAACGCCGAGCGCAGCGACGGACCTCATAACGCGCGATTGAAACCGCATCCCTCGACTCGCCCCACAACGTTCAAGCACGTACTCCTCTTCTCCTCCCATCCGCCATCCGCTATCCGCTTCTCTCTTCTTCAAAACCAACTATAGTTAAAACTCACACTGATCCTTCTCTTCTTCGTCTGGTTCGCCGGCACCTCGTGACGCAGCCAGCTTTCGAACAGCACCAGATTGCCGGCCTCCGCGGGCAGCACGACCCAGGATCGGCTTTCGGGTCGACTGTCAGCTTTGCGAGGAGGAGCAGCCATGAAGCGATCGAGACGCGGATCCTCGAACTTCAAGCCAGGGCTGCCTTTGGGTGTTTGCACGTAATAGGTCCCACTGATCGTCGACAAGGGATGCAGATGCAAGCCATGCACGACATGTTGCGGCATGACGTTCACCCAGCAATCCGTCATCACGAGCTCGCGGCCTTGCAAGTCGAACTCCAAAGATCGCGCGAACGATTTGACGTGCCGGTCGATCGCCTGCCGCAATCGGTCGAATGTGGGCGATAGCTCATGCATACGGCTTGCCGAGTTGTACGAGGTATAGCCGCCGGGATAGTTTTTCTCGGACCAGCGTCGTCCGGCGTCATCGTCGTGTTCCAGTTGCTGACACTCGCGCAGTAGACGATGATTGAAGCTGCGCCAGTCGCTTTCCTGCAAGCGACGGCTATAAACAAGAGTGGGAAATAAGCTTCGGATCGTCATGGGCTCCATTCTATGGGCCTGAGAGGCTGAGCGACAGTCGCCTCGCAGTCGAGAACGCTATGAAAACTGGACCCTAATGGATCGCAAACTTCTGGATGCGTTCGTCGCTCATCACAAGCTCAGCCTTGGCGCAATCACTGAGGCATTCGAGCTCGTACGCGCAAGACCGACCAACGAGGAGCTACGCCACTTCGCGATCACGATGTTGCGTCTCGCGGGCGCGCTGTCGGTAGCGGCAGGCATCGTATTCTTCATCGCCGCGAACTGGGATGCGTTCGATGTCTTCGGACGCTTCGTGCTCGTAGAAGGCCTGCTCGTGATCGCCTCGGGCGTCGCGATTTGGAAGCCGTCCCCCGCCGCGCTCGGTCGGTTTGCCCTTCTCTTCGCCTTCATCATGACAGGCGTTTTGCTCGCATTGTTCGGGCAAACCTATCAAACAGGGGCGGATGTCTACGAGCTGTTCCTGACTTGGACGCTCCTCGGTTTGCCTTTCGTGCTCGCCTCTCAATGGAGTGTAGGTTGGGGCGCTTGGCTTCTCGTTCTGAATATCGCGTTGAGCTTGTTCTGCGGATGGCGGCCGGAGACCGGATGGCTGTGGATCGTGTTCGCTGGCTCGAGCCTGAGTCTTGCCGAAACGGTGCTCATTGCGATGATCGCGAACTTATCGTTATGGGGTTTGCGGGAGTATCTGGAGCGCACGCGATGGTCGCGCATAGCCCCACCGTGGCTCGGCCGTCTCGCCTTTGTTTGTGCGGTGGCTTTTGGCACTTGGGCGGGCATGCTCGTCATATTCGAGGAAAGCGATGCTGGCAGCGATGCTCTCGTGCTGATGTTTGTATTGCTCGCTTATGCCGGTGTTGGTTTCCACACGATCAGAAAGCGCGCCGATGTGTTTCCGTTGGCGGTCCTCGCAGGCAGTTTGATTCTTCTCACCACCTGCGCACTTGCAAAAGCGTTGGACGTCGATGATCTCGGCACCTTCTTCCTTTTATCGATCTGGTTGATTGCGAGCTCCACCGTGAGCGGGCGGCTGCTCATGAAGGTGGTCAGGTCCTGGAATGGCGAGACAAACGCATGAGCAGCATCGAGACGTTGAGCCAGGAACTCGTGAAGCGTGGGTTGTTGAGTGACGATGCCGTACCGCCACCGAATCTGCACAAATCCATCGAGCGTCCGTGGTTTGTGAGCCTCGTGCTCGGCTGTGCCGGTTGGCTGGCCGGGGTGTTCGGACTCATCTTCGTCGGCTTGCTATTCAAACCCGATAGCGCGCTTGATTTCTCCATTGCAGGTTTGTTGATGTTGGCGGCCGCGTACGGCTTGTATGCGGTCGATCGGGAGAGTGCATTCTTCGATCAACTTGCACTGGCCCTTTCCATCGCGGGACAACTCGCGATAACGTTTGCGGCGTGGGAGGCGACGGACTCCGCCGCGGGCACCGCGGCACTCGTCGCGCTGATGCAGCTCGCACTTCTCCTGCTAATGCCGAATCGGCTTGCGAGGACGCTCGCGACATTTTTTGCGTGCATCGCGTGGGTGCTCGCATTGCGATTCGCTTGGTGGGGTGAGGATTGGTTCGAAACCCATCACCAACAGGTTGCACTAGTGCCGGCCCTTCTCGGATGGGTCGTCATCTGGGTGCCACTCATTATCGTGACTCATGTGCTGATTCAGTCGGAAGTTCTCTGGATGGCACGTCGCGCGCAGTCGCTCGTGAGGCCTGCGTTGGCCGGTCTATTGCTCAGCCTTTCGATCGGCACTTGGGCGTCCGAGCCCTTTGGAAGCTTGCAGTTTTGGACTCCGCCCGGCGAGACGTATACGAATTGGCTCACGCTTTGGCCATTGCTTGCGGCAGCCACGGCGCTGTTCTCCGCCACGTGTGCATTTCGGCTGCGCAGCCGCGCGATGGTGGGGGTCGGGATTGCCGGCGCGCTGCTGCACGTAATGCAGTTCTACTTTCTCTTGGGCACGACGTTACTGGCGAAATCAGCCATCATGATCGGCGTTGGAGTACTGCTATCGATCGGCGCCGTGGTAATGGACCACACAGGAGCAGCGCGTGAGGAAGCGGACGCATGAACGTCGTTACGACAAGGGTCATCATCGCGCTGGCCGTACTGCTCGTGCTCGGTGCGGTGAACTACTCCATCTACGGCAAGGAGCGCACGATCGCGACGGGTGAGGAGATCTTTCTCGAGCTTGTGCCGGTCGATCCGCGTTCGCTGATGCAAGGCGATTATATGGCGCTGAGATTTCGTCTCGCGCAGGAGATCGATGCGGCACGCAGAGAAGGAACGCTTCCAGATCGTACACGGCTCGCTTCCCTTCACCTCGATGAGCGTCGCATCGGGACGCTCGAAACGCGTCGCGACGCTGATCTCGCGATTCGTTTCAAGATACGCAACAACGAAGTGTGGTTGGGCACGAATGCATATTTCTTCGAGGAAGGTACGGCTCAGCGTTTCGACCAGGCGAAATACGGTGAATTCAGGATCGATGCTCGAAGTGGCGAGGCCGTGTTAGTCGGCCTCAGGGATGAGCACCTGCAAAAACTGTGAGCTTGAGCACGGAGGAAAATCCTTCTTGCGCCATCATCGCCGCGACCTCGCCGCTCAGTCCTGCGGCGCTCGACACTTGCCCGCGGTGAAGCTCCTATGAAATGTCCTCGCTGCAGTACGGCTGATTTGAAGCCGACGATGATCGAAGAGTATCTGCCCGCGATGTCTTGCGGCACGTGCGAAGGAAGCCTGGTGTCCCTTCTCTACTACAGACACTGGGCCGAAACGCAGAAGGCCGCGGCTGAAGCGCCGAAGGAACCCTCACTCGTGGAGACGAGCGACTCCTCGGGAGCATTGATGTGCCCGAAGTGCAGCCGCTTCATGATGAAGTACAAAGTGAGCGGACGACTTTCCAATCGCGTGGATGTTTGCACCTCCTGCGATGAGGCTTGGCTGGATCGAGGCGAATGGGAGCTTCTGGAGGCATTGCAGCTCAGCCACAAGATGCCTGCGATCTTCACCGATGAGTGGCAACGGCGCATTCGCAACGAGCTCACCGAGCAGACACGCCGCGCGATCTTGGCTCGTACCATTGGCGAGGAGAATGTCCCGAAGGTCGAGGATTTCAGGAGCTGGCTTACGGAAAGCGGGCACAAGACGGATATTTTGGTGTACTTGTATAAGTAGGTGTCGATCAAGTGACTCGCGATCCGTGACTCGCGGGTCGTTAGACAAAAGACCAAGGAGGACTCTCTTCGCCCCTCTGACTACCCGCGACCCGCTAGTCACTACCCGCATCGGTAGCGGCCGGCTACCGGAACTTTACTGACCGCATTGCATTCACGCTCTATCTATCGTTTAGAGCGCGTACTCATCAACACCTTATCCCGCAACGCGACGATTCGTATGAATCGCGACTATGCGACCGGCGTCGCGCGCGCGTTCGGTGGCGCCCTGCTGTTTTCCTTGCCTATTCTGATGACCATGGAAACCTGGTCGTTAGGTTTCGCGATGGACCGTTTCCGGTTGATCGCATTGATGCTGGCGCTGCTCCCTGTGCTTGTCGGGCTTGCTTACTACTCCGGCTTCGAGGATACGACCTTGCTTGCGGACGCAGTGCTGGATGCGTTCGTGGCGATTACCGTTACCACAGCGATGGCTGCGGCATTGCTGTCCATTTTCGGTGTCTTGGATCGCAATGCGGATGCGAATGAATGGATCGGAAAGATTGCCGTGCAAGCAGTGCCCGGTAGCATCGGCGCCCTGCTCGCCCAAAGCCAGTTCGGCGTACGCGGCGAGGAGCAGCGCAAACGTCGTGAAGGCGGAGATTTCGGTGAGTACTTCTTCATGTGTGCCGGCGCGTTGTTTCTCGCCGCCAATATCGCCCCTACCGAAGAAGTCGTCGTCATCGCTCATAAGATGTCTCCTTGGCAAACACTGCTGCTGGCATTGCTGTCCTTGGGGATCATGCATCTGTTTGTTTACGCAGCCGGTTTCAGAGGCCAACACGAGCGGCCGCAAGACCGAACGTTCGCGCACGTGTTCGCGAAGTTCAGTTTGAACGGCTATTTATTGGCTGCACTCATCAGCGTATTTATTTGCTGGGCGTTCGGGCGGCTGGACGGCATGTCCATCGAGGAGAGCGTTCAGACTGTCGTTGTTCTTGGATTGCCAGCGGCGATTGGCGCCGCATCCGCTCGACTGGTGCTCTAAGGTAGATGAACGCTCGCTCCAAACAGTCCAAGCGGCAGGAGTCGACGCCGGCGATGGAATGGATCCTCGGCGGTATAGGCGCGGTGCTTTTCCTTTCGGCGATCGCATTCCTCACGGTCGAAGGCCTGCGAGGAGACGATCGTCCCGACGCGATATCGTTTCGTGTCGAGGAGATCATTCCAACGAACGATGCTTTTCTCGTGCGCTACAGCGCTCAGAATAGCGGCACGCAGACGCTCGCGGATTTACAGGTCCGCGCGGAAGTGTTCGATGGAACAACAGTGGTCGATGAGGCCGAAGGCACTCTCGACTTCCTTCCCGGTCAGTCGCAGAGAAGCGGCGGCTTTTATCTACGTGAGGATCCCAGAAAGTACCGTTTGGAGATTCGTGCCGAAGGGTATCAAGAGCCGTGAGATCTTCCGGCGTGGCGTCCATCGCCTCGTCATCTAGTCACCTTCCGAGTCCTAACCACCGTCGCTTCGCCACATTCTTGCGATTGGGTACGACTACGTCATTCACGTCTCGATCGATGATCCGTTCGATCAAAGCCTTGTTTCCGTTGTTGATGCCAAGCTGCCACTCTTCCGTATAGAGCGGTACGACAGCAAAGAACGCGATGTTCTTGCCCTGAACGGTAAGTTGATAGAAATCGGTGGGCACGAGGAGAGAAGGCACGATCAGCGCGGCGCACAGCTTCGTAGATGGCGCGTAGGGCTGCGGCGGTTCTCCGTTGGGAATCAAATCGCCCCAACCGATCCAACCATTCGTGGAAATCGCTCGTCGCGCGAGCGACTGAAGCAGACGAATAGGCCATTGCTCCTGCTGGGTGAGGTCCGCTTCGATCTTCCAGCTTTCAGGCAACGTGATCATCAACTCGATAGATCTCGGTGATTCGCTTCCCTCGGGCACCGACATCTCACGCGCACTGATGCCGATCGTGATCAACGTATGTATCGGCCTTCCTTCCGAGGGCTCCACATGCTGAACACTGATTGGAAAGGGCTGATCTTCCCAGTCGTTGAACACCTGATGGATGGGGCCGATGTGACGTTCGATATGAGCACGAATATCGTCGGCTAAAGAGGTCGGTGTCGTCATCGATTGTCAGTCCGGCTGGTGAGATGCCTATCGATCGAGTACTGGCCTGCGCCGTATGTGGCAAGGTACAGGCCGATTAGCACCAGACACATGGATGCGAACGCACCGCGAACACCTCCGAAGCGGTCCACCATGGCGATTGCCACCAGAAAGTTGATCATGCACAGCACCCCTGCCCAGCGAGTAAACAAGCCAACGACGAAGCAGACACCGACGATGAACTGAGCTGCAACTGACAACGGCGCCATCCACTCGGGCGCCGGAAATCCGAACTTCGTCAGAAAGCCGATGAACTCTTGCATGCGCTCGAGGCTGATGATGTTGTCCCACACGCCCCAGATCAGAAAACTTCCCACCACAACTCGCAACAGCAGCAGGGAACAATCGCCAAAACGTCGCGCAGACTCTAGAAAGAGCAATTCTCGCATGCGTTCTCCTTGTTCTAATCGAAGCGAGGGCCACCAACAAGCATCGAAGCTTATTAGGCACCGCGTATGAGAGCAATCGAAGGACAGCTCTTTTGTAGCGGCACGGAGAATCGGAACGAGCGCGAACTGCACCGCGTTGATTCAATAGCTCCTTTGTCCACGGAGGCTCTAATGCACACATCAACGCGAATGCGACTAGCTACTCTAGCGATCGCGGGATTGCTGCCGATCATTGCCATGCCTGCCGAGAAAGATGCTCCGAAAACTCGGGAGGAAGTCGAGCGTGTATTCGAATCTCTCGATCGAAATCAGGACGAGCAGATCAGCAGGACTGAAGCGCAGCGCAAATCGGATCTTCGCAAGCGATTTACGGGAATCGATGCAAGCGGCGACGGCTATCTGAGCCGCTCGGAATTCAGCTCACGCCCGAGTCGCGAGCCTTTCGAGTAGACGTAGGTAACCCGGCGCCGAGTGAGTAGGCGTTGCGCTCACTGCGCGTGCGGGTATGCCTTGATTCGTCGCTGGATTGTCGTGGTTGAGAGACGAAAAACGATATTTCGGAACCGCTCTTTGATACCGCGGATTGAGCACTTGTACCCGAATTTCAGGAGACTTACATGACGCTCAAATCCACCGCACTTGCTTCGGCGATCACAGCCGCGCTCTGGTGCAGTGCTCCCTTTGCACAAACAACGGAAACCACTCCACCCACTTCGACCAGTCAAGATATGCAGGAGCCGACTTCGCCGACGGAAGAATCCTCGCCTGCAGAACCGGGATCGACTGGCTCCGCAACTGCCGGCGCGACGGAGCAAGGCTCGAATGATGAAGCCACTGTGGGATCGAGCGTAGCTACGCCGGTCGACCAAAAGAAGGTCGAGCAGTTCGCGGATGCTTACGTACAGGTGCAAACGATTCAGCAGAAAGCAAATGCCGATTTGCAGACAGCAACCGATCCTGCACAAGCAGACCAAGTGAAAACCGCTGCACAGACCGAGATGATCGCCGCGGTGGAGCGCACAGGGTTGCAGCTCGAAGAGTTCAATCAGATTGTCGCCAGCATGGCAGCGGACACGGACTTGCGCTCGCGCGTTTCGGCCGAGGTGCAGAAGCGCATGGGCGGAACGGGTGCAGGTACCGAGAGCGGAACGTAACGACTTTCATTGGCGCTCGACTCAAGAGCCCTTTCCCGCGAAAGCGAGAGAGGGCTCTTTTTTTGTAGAGCGCGTGACGAGGTGACGTAGTGACGAGGTGAGGACGTAAGACAGATCGCCTTCGCTTATCACCTCATCACCTTCTTCTCATGCCACCCGTCCAAAGGCGGAGCGCACAGCCTCGCGTGCGGAGCAGCCTTGATCGTACAACGGTCGCCATGCGCTCCAATCAATGTCCTCCGAGCTGACGTCTTCAAGAACGCCGCGGAATTCAGTTTGAATGACCTGCAACACTTCTGTTTGCCAAACCGACCACGGCGCTTCGGACGGTGAGGTATCAAAGATTGCGTCGTTACTCTCGATCATCGTTCGTACTCGGGTGCTAATTGCGCGGCGCTGTCTAACGCCGTTGGCGCAATCTTGGTTCCTGTGGTTGTCGCTGTATACCGTCGCTTGAAAAGAAGCGCCCTCCCGCGGAACGGGAGGGCCAAAATCACTGTCCCTCAAAGGGGGATTCAGGAACAGCGTACTTACTTTAGGGCGACAGAGCATCAACTGTCAGTCGAACTAAGGTTACGTTGTGGTCGTGACGAAAAGATTAAGGGAAGGGAAGTGACAAAGTGACGGTGCGACGGAGTAACGACGTCAGAAAAGCAACAGGTGTTGCGAAGAAGCGTCGCGTTCAGCCAAGCGTGCGCCACGGGCCACGCCCCTTCTGACGTCGTCACCTCGTCACTTCCTCACCCCGTCACTTGTCCTATTCGTCACCGCTTCACTTTTTCTAAGCAAAAGTTTGTATCCCGATCCCGGCGTGGTCTGCAGAATATCGGCCGCATCGATGCCATCGAGTTTGGCGCGCAGTCGATAGATAAGTTGCTTGAGGGTATGACGTTCTCGATCGCTCTGGTGTCCCCATAAGTGGGCGAGCAATCGCTCGGACGCGACTGTCTTGCCTGGGGTCTCAATCAACACTTGCAGTGCTTTCAGCTCGAGCGGCGTCAAGTGGATCGGTGTGCGCGAACCTACGCGCAGCGTGTGTTGCTCGAGGTCGAGCTGCAGCGTACCGGCATTGATTGTCGTGACCAGCAGAGGTTGGGCGCGACGAGCCAACGCACGCACTCGCGCGACCAGCGTTCGTGGACTAAAGGGCTTTCGCACGAAATCATCGGCGCCGGCGTCGAACGAAGAGACCAGATCGTCCTCCGACTCGCGAGCAGACAACACCATGATCGGCACGGTGGAGCTACGCCTGATCGTGCGGCATAACTCGATTGCGCTCGGTGCCGTCAATCCCATATCGAGCAACAGCAGATCAATCGAATCGCGCCTGAAGATGGTCAGCACACCGGCCGCATCGCTTACGGCATCGACTTCATGTCCTGCCTGTGTCAATGAAAATGCAATCGAGGCGCGCAACGCGGAGTCCGTGTCCGCTACGAGGATGCGCATGGGCTGGCTTTCATCCTGCATTGGTCCTTTTCACCTACCTTCACTCAATACCGCGGCCAAGCGCTCCGCATGTACTCTGAGCTCGCCGACAGCTGTGGCTTCCCAATGATCGGCTCGCAACATGGGGCCGACATAGAACAAGTGCGGCCCCGGCCAACCGTTCGCATCGATCACTGCTCCTCCAGGACCGGTGCGCAAACCCAATCCCAACGAGTCGGGCACACACAGCCCGCATTGCAAGATATTGCGCCAGAGGGAATGCGTCGAACGCGCAATGTCGTAATCCGGTCCCGTGCAGTTCACGATGCGATCGAAAGTCTGCGATCGCGTTTGCCCGCTGTGACGCTCGATCCAAGTTGCCTCGACGCGCGTTCCCTGCGGCTGTAGGCGCTGAATGCGTGCCGCATGCACGTGCAATCGGCCGTTGTTGCGCAGGGATTCCACGCGATGAAGCATCTGAGGAGGTAGCCGATGCCTATGCACATCCCATTGCGCGCGCAAATGTCGAAGGAAGCGAACACGGTCGCGCTCGGGGAGTCGTTGCCAAATCGTCGGCGCCATATTGCGAACGAAAGTCACGGCCTCTCGCCAATCGCCACCGCATCGCTCCGCTTCGCTAGCCAGCAATCGCACTGCACTCGTTAAGCCGCGCAGAGATCTCGAGGCAGCCAGGAGCAAAGCATTGCCATCTCCTTTGAATGCGTCGGGACGAAAGGCCGTTTGACGTGGTGGCACGAGGCCATGTCTGGAGACCGCGTGGATCGTCGGCGTGAACAGCGGATCGTGCGACGCACGATTGATGACATCGACCGCAGTCAAACCCGTGCCGATCAGCATCACGTTCTGTGGACGATCGAATTGGAATTCCGCGCACCAAGGATCGTTGGTATACGCGGGATGATCGAGGACCGCCGAGGCTGCTGGGATCGAGCTGGGCGGCGGATTGCCAAGAGCGAGCACGACATCATCGGCCGTCAGCCGAGCTCCGCCGCTGAGCTCCACTTGCAAAGGCAGATGGCGCTCGATTCTGCGAATGTTCAGAACTTCCGCGTGCATGATTTCGAGCCGAATGTTCGATGGCGCGCTGAGCTGCGCTGCCAGCAACACTTCTTGCAAGTACTCGCCATATAGCGAACGCGGAAGAAAATCCTCGCCCGTCACTTGCGGGAGGCGACGTTGTGCGAACTGAAGAAACTGGTTCGGTGCGGCGGAGCTCGCGGACATGCGGCTCGCGGGCACGTTCAACAGATAGGGAAACTTCCAATCGGCATAGGCGACGCCGCGCCCGAGGTGCGCACCACGCTCGATCAACACCAGTCGCGTCGGACCGGCGGGCGGACGCCGCAACAAATTAGCCGCAGTAACGACTCCTGAGAATCCTCCTCCGGCAATGACGATCGTACGAAGCAACATCCGCAGGCACTTCTCCTGTGTTCGCTCGAACGCGCTGCGATGAGATGCGTAATTTCAGGCATAACGGCCGGGGTCAGAGGACCGGGCCGACCTCGCGCGGAGCTTCTTGCGATGAGAACGTGCACAGCCTAGGTGAACGCCGGTATCAAGTAAGTAACGGGCAGGTCACGAGTTGGCGAGAATTGATGGTTCGCGAAACGTGCGCGGGAGTTTCGTCACTGCGTCTCTCATGAACGGGTTCGGCGTCAAAGCTTGTTGTTTGGGGGAATCGGGAACACGCGTTCTCCTTGCTGACTCCTTGCTTGGATTCACGCCGGTCCCAACAAACAAGTTCTAGCGGCAGGCCCGCTCAATGTTGAGTCAACGCCACTAGCTTGCAAGCGTCACTTTTGTGAGTCCAAGCCGTCTCATCGCTTGGTGCGCTCGCATAGGACTAGTGTGTTCAGTCCACCACTAGTTTGTAACCCGCCCCTGGCGCGGTTTGCAGCATCTGAGGATTTGCCGGATCGACTTCGAGCTTATGCCGCAGGCGATGCACGAGTTGCTTGAGGAGCTGGCGATCTCCCGACCCCTTGTGTCCCCACACTTGCATGAGCAGGCGATCGGAGCTCACGGTGTGACCGGCGTTTGCAATCAACATCTGCAGTAAACGCAGCTCGAGTTTCGTCAATCGCACCGGAGAGTTCGTTCCGACCTGCACCGTGTGTTCATCGACATCCAACGCAACACGGCCAGCCGCAAGAGGCGCGGTGTTCTCCATGCCGGCTCGACGCAGCAGTGCTTTGACGCGGGCGAGCAAAGTTCGCGGACTGAAAGGCTTCGTCAAGTAGTCATCCGCGCCAAGCTCTAGCGCACGCACCAAATCTTCTTCTTCGCCCCTGACAGTCAACATCATCACCGGTACACGCGACTTGGATCGAATCGCCTCGCACACCTGAAAGCCACTCGCGCCCGGCATATTGATATCGAGGATGACCAGATCCGGCGCCTCGGCATCGAACAACTTGATCGCGCTCTGACCATCGCTGGCCTTCACCACGAGATAACCTGCCTGCGAGAGCGTAAACGCGATCAAGGCGAGCAAGTCTTTGTCGTCGTCGGCGGTGAGGAGTTTCATGAGTCTTAGTGACAGGTGACGAGTGACCGGTGACCAGGAAGAAGTACAAATGCAGCGGCGTGTGGCCCTGTTGTAGAGATCCTCCGCACGAATATTGAATAGCCAGCGCTCATAGTGTTTCGGTCCACCTCTTGCTCGTCACCCGTCACCCGTCACCTGAACAGGAAGCCTAACCTCAAACCTCGTTTTCCCTTCCTGAGTTCGAGTTGCGGTGATATTGCCGCCGTGGCGGTCGATGATTGATTTCACGATCCAAAGGCCGAGACCTAAGCCGCCCGGCTCGGGTTCTTCTTCGGGACCTCGATGGAACCGATCGAAGATGGAGCCTGATTCGATTTGCGGTACCCCGGGGCCTTCGTCTTCGACCCAGATCGACACCATGCTGTCCTGAGCGCTCGCACCCACGCAGATCGGTGTGCTCTCCGGTGCGAACTTGCTTGCGTTTGCCAGCAAGTTCACGAACACCTGCGTCAGACGCGGACCGTCGCCGTCGACTCGCGGCAACGATTCGGGGATCTGGAGGATGAGTCGTTGGCGTCGTTGATTGAGCAGCGCGCCGATCAATGCTTCAGCATCCTCGATGATCTCCGCGACCGAGACGCTCTGATTTCGAATCCCGAGTTGGCCGGACTCGATGCGTACGCTCTCGAGCAAGTTATCGATGAGTCGCGTCAGCCGCAGCGTGCCACGCTCCAGGGAGTAAACGAGCTCGCGCTTTTCCTCTTTCGCCATCGTGTCGAGGCCCTCTCGCAGCAACTCGATGGATGCAAGTTGAGCGGCGAGCGGCGTGCGGAATTCGTGCGAAATATTCGCCAACACCGAATCGCGCGCTCGACGCACTCCTTCGAGCTCGGTTTCATCGCGAATGACTTGGACTTGAAGCTCATCGACCGGAGCTGCGCTCGTGATGACGGTCGTTCGCGCGGTGCCTTCTCGCAGCTGCAACCGTTCCGTCGCCTGCGCACTGCCGTCGGCTCGAGCTCGTAAGATCGGGCAGCGCGTTTCGCAGGGACGCTGGCCATTTTCGAGACAGGGCTTCAGAACATCGCCGCAAAACCTGCCGATCGCATCATGCGCTTCGACGCCAAGCAGTCGGGCTGCTTGCGGATTCAGATAGCGGATGACGCGCGAACGATCTACCGCGTACACGCCTTCCACGACGCCGCTCAAGACTGCCTGCGCCTCTGCTTCACTCCTGCGCAGCGTTCCAGTGAGCTCGATCAGATTGTTGCGCATGTCTTCCATGGTGCGCGCGAGCTTGCCGACTTCCTTGGTGCCGCCGATCGGAATCGAGGTCGAGAAATCGCCTTGACCTAGCTTCTCGGCTGCTTCGGTCAACGTTCCAACAGGGCCTGTGACCTGTTGCCCGAGCAGCACGCCGGCCAACACGGCAAGTGCGGCAAGCACGATCGCGGTGGCAAGCAATCGCCTAATCAGAGTGCCTGCAGCAGCATCGATTTCAGCGGTCGGCAATCGAGCCTCCAACAAGGCGATCGCCTCGCCCGTTGCCGCGAACACTGGAAAGCTCGCCGCATAGACATCAGGTTCATCGATGCGCATGACGGCGGAACGACCATCCGACAGTCCCGCCGAATGTAGCCGCGTGAAATCCGTAGTCTTGCCATCCTCGACGAAACGCCGATAGTTGATGAGCCGTACATCCAATCCGACACGCTCGGAAAGCAGGACGCCCATTCGCTCATCGAGCAGCCGCACGATGTAGAGCCGTCGCGTCGCGCTATCGCTTACGGGTGCA
Source organism: Steroidobacter sp. (assembly GCA_025929585.1). Taxonomy (GTDB): domain Bacteria; phylum Pseudomonadota; class Gammaproteobacteria; order Steroidobacterales; family Steroidobacteraceae; genus Steroidobacter. The sequence goes on along the minus strand of JAICPY010000003.1, from coordinate 32,750 downwards.
GAGGCGCCTAGAACGGAGTATCGAGAGGTACTAGGCACCGCCAAAAACCGCTCACCTTGCTCACTCGCCGCGATGACGATCTCCGGCCAATGCAGCTCAGCGCCGGCTTGAGCAATCAGCGTGCGTCCTTCGAAGACGGCGCATGCGGCGATCGTCTCGGACGTGCACGAACGCCGCAGAAAGGGTTCGATCGTTGCACTATTGCGATCGGCCAGCAGGCGTTGAAATGTCTGGCGCTCGGCCAGGCTCTTAGCTTCGGTCAGAATGTCCTCGCCGAAGCGTCGCAGATCCTCGCGCGCCAGCGCGCCGGCCAACTGCACGCGCGACTGCCCTTGCTGATCGGCCAAATCCTTCAACGACCCAATCGCCGAGATGGAAATGCCCCCGACGACCAGCACGACGATGGCGACATTGATCATCGCAATCCACGTGCCCAGACTGGCGCGCGAAGTATCGAACTGCAGTCGGTCGAGATATTCCTGAAGGCGAGAAATCATGGGAGAGAAGCGGTTAGCGGTTTGCGGTTAGCGGTTCGTGAAGAATCAGAGTCACTAGCCTCGTGCGGATAATGGAACTGTCGGTCATTGTAAAATGCCTGATTCCGTACTAACCGCTAACCGCCAACCGCTTCTTTCTTCACTTCGTTCTCGTATATCCCGTGCGCCACTCGACCAAGGTCTTGACGATCAGTGTCACGACTGCGAGCAGAGTAAGCAAGGATGCCACTGCGAAGGCGCCGACGAAGTTATATTCGTTGTACAGGATCTCAACGTGCAAGGGCATGGTGGTCGTCATTCCGCGGATGTGTCCGGATACGACCGAAACTGCGCCGAATTCGCCCATCGCACGTGCGTTGCAAAGTATCACGCCGTAGACAAGGCCCCAGCGGATCTTCGGCAGCGTGACATGAAAGAAGGTCATCAGGCCGCCGGCGCCCATCGTGATCGCCGCCTCTTCCTCATCGTTACCGAGCTGCTGCATGAGCGGAATCAGCTCGCGGGCCACGTAGGGGAATGTCACGAACATCGTCGCAAGCACGATTCCAGGTAATGCGTAGATGATGCTGATGTCGTGCTCTTGCAGCCAAATGCCGAACCAACCCTGCGCGCCGAACAGCAGCACGTAGATCAATCCTGAGATCACCGGCGAGACCGCGATCGGCAAATCGATGAGCGTAATGAGCATGCTCTTGCCGCGAAACTCGAACTTGCCGATCGCCCACGCGGCCGCAATGCCGAACACCGTGTTGACCGGAACGACGATCGCAGCGGTGATCAGGGTCAGTCGAATGGCAGCGATCGTATCTGAGTCGCGAAAGCTCTCGAAATACATTTCATACCCTTTCTCCAGGGCGGTGACGAAGACCGTGACCAACGGCGCGAACAGCAGCGCTGCCAAAAACAACAATGACAGGCCGATGAATACGGCCTTGATGAACGTGCTGACGATCGTGTCTCGGCCCGGGCGGCTCGCGAGCTCCGCGAGCATCTCTTTTGTTGGACCGCTCGCCATCAACGTCCCGCGGCGACATGTCGCCGGCGGCCCCAAGCCTGCAGAAGGTTGATGGATAAAAGCATGATGAAAGAAATGACGAGCATCATGAAACCGAGCGCCGCCGCACCGGCATAGTCGAACTGCTCGAGCTTGATGACGATCAGGAGCGGCGTGATCTCGGTTTTCATCGGCAAGTTACCGGCGATGAAAATCACCGACCCGTATTCGCCGATCGCGCGCGCAAACGCCATCGTGAAACCCGTCAACAGCGCGGGCATGACTGTTGGGAAGATGATGCGCCGAAAGATGTAGAAGCGCCCGGCTCCGAGGGTCTCCGCCGCATCTTCTAGATCTCTCTGCACTTCCTGCAATGCGGGCTGTACCGAGCGTACGACGAAGGGCAAACCGATCAAGGTCAGCGCTACGACGATGCCGATCCAGGTATAGGCGACTTTGATGCCGAACGGGGCAAGATACTGGCCGAACCAGCCGTTGTGAGCGAACACCGCAGTCAACGCGATGCCGGAAACGGCCGTAGGCAATGCGAACGGCATGTCGATCAACGCGTCGATGATCTTGCGTCCGGGAAACTCATACCTCACCAACGTCCAGGCAATGATGAAACCGAACACACCGTTGAGGGTGGCGGCGAGCAGCGATGCGCCGAAGGTCAACCGGTAGGAAGCGATCGCGCGTGCATCGAATATCGTGCTGACGAAGTCGCCCCAGCCCATCGTGCCGGTCTTTGCGATCAACGCGGCGAGCGGAATCAATACGATGGCGCTCAAGAAGAACGTCGAGAAACCCAGCGTGATGCCGAAGCCCGGCAGAATCGAGGGCGCACGAAAACTCATTGCGCGTCCTTTACCGAAGTAATTCGATCGAAGATAGCGCCATCGGCGAAATGTGCCTCGTGTGCCCGATCCCAGCCGCCGAATGCTTGATCGATCGTGAACAAGCTCAGCTCGACGAATTCATCACGGTGCTCCTCGAGACTCTTCTGATCGGACGGACGGAAGTGATGCTTCGCTGCGATCTCCTGCCCCACCGGAGAGTACAGATATCGCAAATAGGCTTCTGCGACTTGGCGAGTGCCTCGACGGTCCACGACGGTATCGACCACCGCAACCGGCGTCTGCGCAAGGATGCTAGTGGATGGCACGATGATGTCGACTCTGCCGGGGCCCAATGCCTGCGTTGCGAGCAGAGCTTCGTTTTCCCATGTGAGCAAGACGTCGCCGATGCTGCGCTGAACGAACGTGTTCGTTGATGCGCGCGCACCGCTGTCCAGCACCGGTGCGTTGCGATAAATCGTTTGCACGAACTTCTCGGCTGCCGCTTGAGCTGCTTGCACTTGCGGATCGGCAGGATTTTCCAATTTGGACCAATCGCCCTGCAGATCTCGATGGAGTTGCGAACCCCACGCGGCAAGGTAGTTCCAGCGTGCGCCACCGGAGGTCTTCGGGTTCGGAGTGATGACCTCGATCCCTGGTTTCACCAGATCCTCCCAGTCTCGAATACCCTTTGGATTGCCGCTTCGAACCAGGAACACGATCGTAGAGCTATAAGGCGAGCTGTCCGAGGGAAAACGGGTTTGCCAATTGGCGCCCAACCGCTTGCCCTTGCGCTGAATCGAATCGATGTCATAGGCAAGCGCTAGGGTCACGACGTCTGCCTGTAATCCGTCGATTACCGCGCGTGCCTGACTGCCTGAACCGCCATGCGATTGCTTGATCGTGAGGCGCTGACCGGATTCTTGTTGCCACTGCTTCGCGAACTCTGCGTTCACCTCGCGGTACAGCTCGCGCGTCGGGTCGTAGCTGACATTCAGAAGCGTGATGCCACTGGAATCATCGGCAGAGCCGCAGCCACTCAAAGCGATGAGTGCGGCAAGCGCGATGGAAGCCGAGCGCAACTTAAGAAAGTGCCGCACGTTCACCTGCCCCTCCGGTATCGCGTATGCCATCCAACCGCGGGTTCACTTCGAGCTCTTTTGCCGGCCGATAGACAATCATCAACGAATACGGCACTGGTGAGGCAAGCATCGCACCGAATTGGTCTCGCAATTGTTGCAGGCTGGAAATGCCTAGAATCAACATCTGATCGGTCGATTCACCGAGCTGGCGATTCAGAGCTTCCGCCGCACCGCCGAAGTGCAACTCGGTACGCATCTCCAACCCGTGCACCGATTGCGCCTCGGATCGTGCATCGAGCAGCGCTCGTACGCCGAGCGGCTTCTGCGCGTCGTCGGCAGCGCCCGGAAGAATGCCTAAGTAGACGGCCTCTGCCGGTACATGTCGCAACACACTTGCCGCTACCGCGAGCGTGGAACGTCTCGCACTGTCGTCTGCCCAATGAATCAAGACGCGTTGTGGCGGCGCGGCTTGCGAGGGCAGGACGAGCAACTCGGCGGCACCGTTTTGCAGAAGCCATTCGCTTTGCTGCAGCAGATTGTTCTGAGTCGCGATCACAGCCACGCCGGAGATCGGCGTGGACGCGGCGACATTCCTGTCGGGAGCAGCCAGTGTAGGCTCGACTCGCGATGCGATCCTGGTCTTCATTCGCGCAGCGAGCTCCGCGAGGAACGGGTGACGCGCAAGTCGCTCGGCAGCCTCCGGCCCGCTCGCACACGCGGTATAGCTTGAAAGCGGGGTCGGCAACACGTGAATGCGACGCACGCCAACGGCGACCGATTGCTGCAATGTCACTGGAAAAGCGCGGTGTTCGTATTGCGTACGTGTCACGTCGAGGAATGCGCTGGAAGCATGATTTTCCGCGCCGCTCGAGACGAGCTGGCCTTCAGCGGCACCGCTCGTCATGCGCACACGCATGCGCTCCAACGCGCCGGTGAACACCAGCTCTTCGACGACACCGTTCGCAATGAAATTCGTACGCAGCGCATCGCGCGTCGGCGCGAGCTCGATCTCTTCGGGCCGCAGCACCGCGACAACTTCGTGCTCTCTGCCGCCATCGAGCTTGTCCGTGGGGTGGGCGCGCACCGGCGTGCTGCCGAAGCGAATTCCTTGAGTAGTCTGACGTGCGAGCAACAGATTCGCCGCGCCAAGGAAGGTCGCGACGAAGCGAGTTGCAGGGCGAGCGTAGAGCTCATCGGGCTTGCCGCTTTCGAGCAAGCGTCCCAGATTCATTACGCCGATGCGATCGGCCAACGCAAACGCTTCTTCCTGATCGTGCGTCACCAACACCGTGGTGATTTTGAGCTCGCGCTGCACCTGACGAATCGTGCGCCGCAACTCTTCGCGGATTTTCGCGTCCAGCGCACCGAACGGCTCATCGAGCAGCAATACTTGCGGCTTGTGAGCCAGCGCGCGCGCGACAGCGACGCGTTGTTGCTGACCACCAGACAATTGCGTCGGCAACCGATCGTCCATGCCTTCGAGCGCAACCAGCCGCAGCAACTCCCGGCGACGCTTCAATCGGTCGGCCGCTTTCATGTGGCGGACACGCAGCGCGAACTCGATGTTCTCGCCGACGGTCATGTGCTTGAACAACGCGTAGTTCTGGAATACCAGGCCAACACCGCGCTGCCGAGCCGAGACGTGAGTGACATCCTGCCCGTGCAATGCGATGCGTCCGTGGTCTACACCTGTCAACCCCGCGATGGCTCGCAACAAAGTCGACTTGCCGCTGCCGCTGGGTCCGAGCAGAACGAAGAACTCCCCTTGAGCGACCTCGAGCGAGACGTCATTGACGACGGGCGCGCCTTGATACCGCTTGGTGACTTGATCCAATGTGATCGACATAGGGAAGCGACTTTAACGGCAGCAAGGTAGAAAGGTCAGTCTTATGGGGGTTACAAAGTGGTTACAGCAGGGGAAGGGGGTAATGATCAGGGGGTAGGGGGTAGTAAGAAAGGAAGGTGGGTCGTGGACTCATGACTCGCGGGTAGCAAGATGTAGAAAGGTATAGCTCGCGAGCAACGAAGCGGTCCTGCATTTCGCGTGTGATAGCGGCGCCCCATTCAAGCTACGATCCCTCTGACACCCCCTGCCCCCTAATCATTACCCCCTTCCTCCCATGCTTCCCATCGAGTCCCTAGGCACCTTCTATCTTGGACGCGAAGTCGACGCCTCGACGGGCGCGGATCTTGAAGCGCCGGTGTTGTATGACTCTCGTGATCTGACGACGCACGCGGTGTGTCTGGGGATGACGGGGAGCGGTAAGACTGGTTTGTGCTTATCGTTGTTGGAAGAGGCGGCTATCGATGGCATTCCGACCATTGCCATCGACCCAAAAGGGGATCTGGGGAATCTGCTCCTGACGTTTCCGCAACTTCGCCCTGAAGATTTTGCACCCTGGGTGGATCCGGGCGAGGCTGCACGTAAAGGAATCACGCCCGAGGCGTTGGCTGCACAAACGGCGCAGATGTGGCGCAAAGGATTGGACGATTGGCAACAGGATGGCGCGCGGATTCAGCGCTTCCGAGACGCGGCCGATGTCGTCATCTATACGCCCGGCAGCGAAAATGGCCGACCGATCAGTGTGCTCAGATCCTTCGCGGCACCTTCCGCCGAGATACGCACCGATGCCGGCGCACTTCGCGATCGCATTGCCACTACCGTAAGCGGACTACTCGGCTTGATCGGCATCCAGGCCGATCCGATTCAAAGCCGCGAGCACATTTTGCTATCGACGTTGTTCGCGAACAGCTGGTCGGATGGACGTGACTTGGAGCTCTCGAGCGTCATTCAGGGCGTACAGAAACCACCGTTCGACAAGGTTGGCGTATTCGATCTGGAGACTTTCTATCCTTCGAAGGAACGTCTGCAGCTTGCGATCGCGCTGAACAACCTGGTTGCGGCGCCGGGATTTTCAGCTTGGATGCAAGGCGAGACGCTCGATATTCAACGCCTGCTGTATGGCGATAAAGGCAAGCCGCGAATCGCGATCATTTCGATCGCACACCTGAATGACGCCGAGCGAATGTTCGTCGTCACCTTGGTGCTCGGCGAGATCGTCGCGTGGATGCGCAAGCAGTCCGGCACTTCGAGCCTACGAGCGCTGCTGTACATGGATGAAATCTTCGGCTACTTCCCGCCGACAGCCATGCCGCCGGCAAAGCTGCCGCTGTTGACGCTGATGAAGCAAGCGCGTGCGTTCGGCGTCGGTGTCGTGCTCGCAACGCAGAATCCCGTCGATTTGGATTACAAAGGCCTCTCGAATGCCGGCACCTGGTTCATCGGGCGCTTGCAGACAGAGCGAGACAAAGCACGAGTCATCGAAGGTTTGTTGAGCGCGGTGCAAGGTGCGTTGGATAAGGCGACATTAGAAAAGCTGCTGGGCTCTCTCGGTAACCGTGTCTTCTTACTGCAGAACGCACATGAAGATCGTCCGTTACTGTTTCGAACCCGGTGGGCACTGTCGTACTTGCGCGGGCCGCTGACCTTGCAAGAAATCGGGAAACTCACAGCGGCCACTTCCTCCTCTGCCGCTATCGCCACATCGAGTGCCCCAGATAGGCAAAGTGCATCGAAGACCTCGAGCGCAGCGGTAAGCAAGCCGGTCATTCCAAGCGAGGTTCGCGAATACCATTGGAGTGAGCACGATTCCTCAGCCGCCTATGCACCGCAAGCCCTAGGCGTGTCGCGAGTGCACTTCGTCGACGCTAAGCTCGGCGTTGATGCTTGGGAAACGCGTGCACATTGGGGAACACCCACCGCGGATGGACTGGTGTGGGAGTCCAGCTCCGAGTCGCACAGTGCGATCAAGAATAGATTGCGCGAGACCGCACCGAGCGATGCGTCTTATGAAGAGACGCCAGCACCGCTGCTGCGCGCGAAAAGCTACGTTCAGTGGGAGAAACAACTGGAAAGCCACATCCAGCAGACCGAAACATTGAAGGTGTTACGCTGCCCTGCCGTCGCTCAAGCCATGGTGCCCGGAGATGACGAAATCGCCTTTCGCGCACGCATCGCACTCGCACTCCGCGAGAAACGCGACGGGGAGCTCGATCGTGTCAGAAAGAAATTTGGCCCGAAGCTCGCCAGCCTGGAAGATCAACGCCGTCGAGCACAGGCGCGCATCGAGCGTGAGAAATCACAACTCGCCGATCGAAAAATGCGGACGGCAGTTTCGGTCGGAACATCCCTACTCGGGGCGCTCTTAGGCCGCAAACGCATCAGCGTTACGAACGTGGGCCGCGTCGGCTCCGCCGCCCGCGATGCGAGTCGAATCGGACAGGAACAAGAAGATGTGGCTCGTGCGGAAGAGAGCCGCGAGGTGCTCGATGAACGTTTCGCCACGCTCGAGAAAGAATTTCAGGCCGCAATAGAGCATGTACAGCGCGAGCTCGATCCTTCTGCAGCGATCATCGAAGAGCTCGACATCCGTCCGCGCAAGAGCGATACGGAAGTGGTTGAGATGGCGCTGGTGTGGAAGTGAGGGAAGGAGCGAGAGTCCGTAGTCTGCAGTCCTAAGTCTGGGGCCAGAAGGGAACACTTTGTTCAGCCGTTGTATCAGCAAACTCGATTAGTGAATGTTCACAAAATAAGAGAGAGGCGCGTTAGCGCCTCTCTTGCCACGAACTACGGACCACGGACTGCGGTCTAAAGATGAGTCTCAATCCACGTCCGATGCGACCTGCGAACCTTCATTCGCGAAGATCAACTCGACGCGGCGGTTCTGTTGACGTCCACCGACGTTGTCATTGCTCGCGACCGGGAAGGACTCGCCCTTACCCATGGCGGTGATCTGGTTCGACGCAACACCGCGCTCGAGCAGCGCAGTCTCCACAGCAGCGGCACGCCTCTGCGATAGAGATTGGTTGAACTCGTCGGTGCCGACGCTATCGGTGTGTCCTTCGATGGTGATGCGTCGGTCCGATTCCGCTTTCAGGACGCTAGCGACCTTTTCGATCGTGGGATACGCACCGGGTTTCAGCGTAGCTTGTCCCGTGTCGAACAGCACATCGCCTAAGGTGAGAACCATTCCGCGCGGCGTTGGCTTCGCCTTCAAGGCGGCGAGTTCCTCTTCCAAGCTCTTCGCTCGTTGGGACGCTTCATCCGCTTGCTGCCGAGCAAGATCGGCCTGTGCAGCACGGCGCTGGGCTTCTCGTTCGCGCGACTCGATCAATACGGCCTGCCGTTCGGCGGTACCCTTATCGATCTCCTCTCGCGCCTGAGCGGCGAGAATTTTCTCGTTCGCTATCTGAGCATTCAATGTAGCGAGAGTGGCCTCGTGTTGGATGTCTTCGAGGTCACCGCCTCCATCCGCCAGACGATTGGCGCGATCGAGCGACTTGCGTGCTTCCGCAATATAGGTTGCAGCGACACCGGCACGCGGCGAGGCTTCGACTTGTGGAACTACCGCTCGAGCGGTTTGCAGCTCATCGATGGTTTCAGGAGCAGTAGCGCAACCGCTCATGATCGCAGCGAGTGCCCCGGTCAACAGGATTCTTTGTGTGATGTTCATGGTGTGCCTCCGTGGGCGGGATTACTGCTGATCCGTCGCGGTTGCTGACCCGCGCTCGGATTCCTCGCGCAAGGTTCGAATGCTCGCTTGCAGCTCTTCAGCCGCACGGCGCGCAGAGGAACTCTGCGCCTTCGCTACGGCAAGCTCTGCACTCAGTTCGGCCCTCTGAGCATGACGCAACGCAGGTTCTTCCTTCTTTGCATCCAGCGCACGCCGAGCCTGCTCGAGATGATCGCGTGCCGTTTGCAGTTCGACGGCGCCTGCTTCTGAGTTGCCGACAGTCTGTTGCGCTTGTTTCACGGCAGTGTCGCTACGTGCCACGCGGTCCTTCGTCATTTCTGACACGCCGCCGCACCCAGCTAATAAGCCGGCCACAGCGATAAGGACCGGCAAGCCAGCTCGATTAAGAGTATTCATGTCTCTAGCCTCCGGAGTCCGGTTGTGTTTTCGGGATAACTTCCCGTAACAACGCATCTTTTGCAGGCGTAGTTCCGGGGCGACAAGTTGCGCGCAGACCTAAAGTTCGCTACCGCAAGCGCCTACGTGTAATTTGGTAACGCCCGCGAAACGGTGTGATACAACTTCTAACCTCCCGTTACGTTGGATTGTCGATGACTCATCTACTCGCGCGCCCGCTTTGGTTTCTGGAATGCTTGTTCGCGGCCGGTGCGCTCACATCGCTGATTGCATGCTCCGGTGTTGAGGAACCAACGACGGGCCGGTATCGGGCAACTTTAGCGCTGCCCGGAGGAGAGGCACCGTTCGGCTTTGAGCTCGCAAGACACGAGGACGGCCATGTGATTTACCTCGTCAACGGCGCGGAGCGCACCGAAGTGCGTAATGTGCACATCGAAAAAGGAGAGCTGCGCGCAACCTTCCCCGCTTACGAGAATCGTTTGCGTGCTCGCATCCACAAGGATGCATTAAGAGGTGATGTCACTCTGATCAAAGCGGGCGGGAAGGAACAAGTCATTCCGTTCGAAGCCAAGCTGAGCGACGCGCCGCACTTCTTCTCCGAACCTGCCTCTGAATACGCCAATGTCCGGGGCCGCTGGGCGCTGGTCCTTACCAGTGATGATGGCGAAGCAACGCAAGCGGTCGCGCTCTTCGAGCAGAATCAGGACCGCGTTACTGGAACGGTAATGACGCCGACCGGCGATCATCGGTATCTAGAAGGCCAGGTGTATGGGAACGAGTTGAAGCTGTCGACATTCGCCGGCGGACTCGTCTACTTATATGACTTACGTGTGATGGGCACCGCGATCTTGCAGGGTGAGTATTGGCAGGGGTTGGCGTGGCACGAGAAAGTGGCCGGTCAGCGCAACGAGCAAGCGACGTTGGAAGGTGCCGAACATGTCACTACTTTGAAGTCGCAAGACGCACCGTTCACCTTCACCTTTCCCGATGCGGACGGCACTCCCGTTTCGCTCAGTGACGAACGCTTTCGCGGCAAGATCGTGGTCGTAACGATCGGTGGAAGCTGGTGCCCGAACTGTCACGACGAAGCCAAATTCCTCGTGCCGTTCTATCGCGATTATCGCAACAAGGGTGTCGAGATCATCGGACTGATGTTCGAGCGTCACGGTGATTTCGACAAAGCTGCAGCAGCCGTGCGCACCTATCAAAACGATCTTGGCGTCGAATTCCCACTGCTCGTCGCCGGCGTAGCGGAGAACGACGATGCAAGCAAGAAGCTGCCCGCACTATCAGGAGTGTATGGCTATCCCACGACGATTCTCATCGACAAGCAAGGCAAGATCCGCAACGTCCACACCGGCTTTTCCGGCCCCGCCACCGGCAAACACTACGAAGAACATATCGCGGAGTTCACAGCGGAGGTGGATGAGTTGTTGGCTGAGCGAGCGGTCGAATGATGCAGCATTAAGAGGATCAGCGCCTGCCTTCAGGTCTTCGCCCGTACTAGCGGCAACAAGAGATTCTCGCAGCAGCGCGGATTGAAAAAGTGGGAAGCTGATCTGCTATGTCTGATCTTGTCTCCCGCTGCGCCGCTGCGCCGCCGCGAGAGTCTTTTGGCACCAAATCTATTTCACCTTCGAGGCTGCGGATTGGTGACGGCAGATTCCGGGCCACTCTCTATATAATGTATCGATGACTATTAAAGCAGGATTGATCGGGTTTGGTGTTGCGGGCCGCTACTTTCATGCGCCGCTGATGCGCGCGGCGGGGATTGAGGTCGTTGCAGTCGTGACGAGCCGTTCCGAGGACGTGCGACAAACCATTCCGAATGCGCAGACCGTGAGCACCGCGGAAGAGTTGATCGCGAGATCCGATGTCGATCTGATTGTCATCGCGACGCCCACTAATCTGCACGTGCCTCAAACGCGCGCTGCGTTGCAGGCGGGAAAACATGTCGTCGTAGATAAACCGATCAGCGCGACATCCGCTGAAGCGCGCCAGTTGGCGCAGCTCGCTCGAGAACGAGGTCGAGCGCTTGCGGTGTTTCATAATCGACGATGGGACAATGACTTTCTGACCCTGCAAAAATTGATCCGCGAAAACCAGCTCGGTGAGATCAATGCGTATCACGCTCGTTGGGATCGCTACCGCCCTCAACCTTCGCCAGGTTGGCGCAATCAGGCAGAACGCTCCTCGAGCATGCTCTACGATTTGGGCTCACACATGATCGACCAAGCACTGATGCTGTTCGGCACGCCCGACTGGATCCAGGCGGACGTCTTCAAGCAGCGCCAAACTGCGCTGATCGAAGATGGTTTCGAGATCCTGATGGCCAAAGACCGGCTTCGCATCACTCTCGGCGTCAGTTATATGGCCGCCGAGGGCGGCTGGCGCTATCGCGTTCATGGCGCGCAAGCATCCTATTTGAAAGAACACCTGGATCCACAAGAGCCTCAAGCCCGCGCCGGAATCCGCCCCGAAGATCCGCAGTTCGGCGTAGAGCCGGAGAGCAGCTGGGGCAAACTCGTGCAGGGCGCCACAGGTTCAAGCCAACTCGTTCCATCGGAACGCGGCCGCTGGGTTTCATTCTATGAACAAGTCCGCGACAGCATCTCGCACGGTGCGCCCGTGCCAGTGCTTGCCGATGAAGCAGCGAAGGTCATCGAGATGATCGAAGCGGCGTATGTGAGCTCGAGCGAGGGCAAACGCGTCTATTTTTCGTAGAGGGATTAGGCGTCGCGGACCTCACTCTAACCCTCTCCCTAGAGGGAGAGGGTTAGGGTGAGGGTCTCGACGCTTATCATCGAGCAACCGCTCCTCAAAGATGCCTCCCTTGTGCTCTGACGCCGTCACTCCGTCACCTCCTAGCCTCGTCACCCCACTAGTACTCCGTTAAACTCACATTCCACCTCAATCACTCACGCCACCGCCATGCCTTCTTTCGACATCGTCTCTGAGCTCAATGCACATGAAGTGACCAACGCGGTCGATCAGGCGAATCGCGAGGTCGGTACGCGCTTCGACTTCAAGGGGACGGATGCGAAGTTCGAGCTGAACGATCTCGTGATCACGCTCAGTGCACAGGCAGATTTCCAGCTCGAGCAGATGATGCAGATCTTGAAGCTGAAGCTCACAAAGCGCGGCATCGACATCGTCTGTATGAAAGTGGACGAGCCCGTAACATCAGGTACGACGGTGAAGCAAACGGTCACTCTGCGGCAAGGGATCGACTCGGAGCTTGGAAAGAAGCTTCAGCGACTGATCAAGGATTCAAAGCTCAAAGTGCAAGCCGCGATCCAAGACAAACAAGTTCGCGTCACCGGCAAGAGTCGAGACGATTTGCAGGAAGTCATCGCAATGGTGCGACGCTCGAAACTGGATCTACCGATGCAGTTTACGAACTTCAGGGATTGAGCAGCGTGGCTGCTCAATCGGTACAAGGCGTGCAGAGGTGTAGGCGTGTAGCGTCAGAATGAGTGCAGTGCGCTCGCTTTGCGGCAGATGAGACGTAGACGTGTAGTAGCGAGTAGTGGCAGTGTCACTCTTACCTTACACCTCTTACACGTCATTCACGTTCACACCTTGCCTTCGGCTCCATACGCTCTCCACTCCTTCCCCACAATCAAACGGGCGCCGCGGCCGAAGGTCCAGTAGGACCATGCCCATTGAATGAGTACGGAGAGGCGATTGCGAAAACCGCTCAAGCGATAGATATGCACGATGAGCCAGAACCACCAGGCGAATAGGCCGGTCAGACGCAATCGTCCAAATTCGGTGATCGCGCGACTGCGGCCGATGGTCGCCATCTGGCCGAGGTCGTGATATCGAAAGGGTTTGCGAGCTTTGCCGCGTAGATCCGCACGAAGCGTTTCGGCGAAATAGATGCCTTGTTGCATGGCGACCAACGCCACACCAGGCAACTGCTTGCCATTCGCATCCACGCTTCGGGACATGTCGCCCGCGACAAAGACTTCCGCGTGCTGCGGAATGTTGAGGTGATCGTCGACTTCAACGCGCCCGGAACGATCGAGTGTGACTCCCGGCAAGGTTCTTCCGATCTCGGATGCTCGCACGCCGGCAGCCCAAAGCACCGTGCATGCAGCGATATGTTCGGTGCCGATCGTTACACCGTCGCTGGTGATGTCGGTAACCGCGCCACCGGTCCAAGTTTGCACACCGAGTGATTCAAGATCGCGCATTGCTCGCGCAGCGAGCTTCTCATCGAAGCTCGGCAAGATGCGTGGACCTGCTTCGACCAATATCACGCGAGTTTGCCTCGGGTCGATATGCCGGAAATCCTGCGCCAAAGTGAAGCGGCTCATCTCTCCGATCGCGCCAGCAAGCTCCACTCCGGTCGGTCCGCCACCGACGACGACGAAGGTGAGATGGCGGCGACGTCGTTCGAAATCAGTTTCCTTTTCCGCGGCTTCGAATGCCTCGAGCACTCGACGTCGAATCTCCGTCGCCTGCGGCAGCGTCTTCAAGCCTGGTGCGTAAGCTTCCCATTCTTCGTGTCCGAAGTAAGCATGCCGCGCACCGCAGGCAAGCAGCAGGTAGTCGTAAGGAAAATCGCCGGCATCCGTCACTACTTTGCGTGCCGCTAAGTCGACGCTCGTGGCTTCCGCCTTGACGACACGAATGTTCTGCGCACTTGCGAACAGGCTTCGAATCGGCACTGCGATATCGGCGGGACTCAGCGCAGCCATCGCGACTTGGTATAGCAGTGGTTGAAACAGATGATGGTTCTCTCGATCGATGATAGTGATGCTGATGTCATCGAGATCGCGAAGGCGCTTCGCGGCATTCAGTCCAGCAAACCCGGCGCCGATGATGAGGACTTGCTTGTGCGTCATGCCTCGCGAGTCCTCACTTCCTGTTCACCGGGCGAGGTCGATTTTCCATCGAGTTTCGCCGCAGCCCAGCTTACGATCGGTTGCACTCGTGCCGAGACCAGCTTGAGTGCGGCCGCTTCATCGACCCATCGGTATTCATTGTGCTCGGGCCTTCCGAGCTCTTCGATGACGGGCAGAGAAACCTCGCTGGTGGAGGTGCGCGCTAGATAATAACGCGCGACTTTGCCGCGACTGTAGGGGCCAGTCTCGATGTAGTCATGTCCCCAGGCAAAGTCGAGCTGCTCGATGAGCGTTTCTTCTTTGACTTCGCGAATTGCGGCTGCCAAGGGCTCTTCGCCCGCTTCGACCATGCCTTTGGGAAAATCCCAATGCGTGAACGCGCGTAGCAACAAGAATCGCCGGCCTTCTGGAGTGTCACGAACCACCACCACGCCGGCAGATAATCGCGTGGGACGGGACATGGGATAGAGTATAAGCGAAGCGGAGCTTCGCTGTTGACAGTTGACGGTTGGTCGTTGACAGCCAGAAAGCGGCTCTCGCGTCTTGGCCGTCAACGACCAACCGTGAACCGTATCAAGCAGCTGCTTGATACTCTAATACACCTGCTACCGCGTGGATGACCGACGCGATGCGCACTGCGCTCTGAATCGTTTCGCGGCCCACATCGCCCTCGCGCAGCTTGCGCTCGTGCGAAGCCACGCACATTCCGCAACCATTCACAGCCGAAACCGCCAGTGACAACAACTCGAAATCGAGCTTGTCGATGCCCGGATTACCGATCACGTTCATGCGTAGGCGCGCCGGCATGGTCTGATACTCGCCATCTTCGACCAAGTGCAAGAACCGATAGTAGATATTGTTCATGCCCATGATCGCGGCCGCGGCGCGAGCACCGTTAATGTATGCATCGTCCAAGTGTGGCTTTGCCCAGCTCTCGATCGCCTGCGTGAGTTCCTGATTGCGCGAAGCAATCGCGGTTGATAGAGCGATCGCCGCAATTTGCTTTTCATTCAATCCCGGCGCACCCGTGGGCGTCAGCACGCTGCCCAAGTTCAACTTGAGATCGCGCGCGTAATCGGGGATGCGGTCACGGATGGTATCGAGGGACATGTCTTCTCCGAATCTAGTCTATGGTCCGTAGTCTGTAGTCTGTAGCCAGAGGTCGCTGTCCGCGGCCAGAGGGAGTCACCTCTTACTCTGGCCACGGACTGTTTACCTGCAGACTGCAGACTTGCCGTTTAGGCTGCCTTCAGCGTGTCTTCGCCTTTCTTCCAATTGCAGGGGCAGAGTTCATCTGTCTGCAAAGCGTCGAGGACGCGCAGGACTTCTTCCGGGTTACGGCCGACGTTGAGATCGGTCACGTATGCGAAGCGAATCACACCTTCCGGATCGACGATGTACGTCGCACGTTGAGCAACACCTGCTTCGGCATCCAAGACGCCGAGAGCCGTCGTGAGCTCACGCTTGATATCCGAGAGCATTGGGAAGGGCAGGTTGCGCAGCTCTTCCTTGTCCTTGCGCCATGCCAAGTGCACGAACTCCGAATCGGTACTCACGCCGTAGACGACTGCATCACGGTCATTGAACTCGCGATTCAACTTGCCGAATGCAGCAATCTCGGTCGGACACACGAATGTGAAATCCTTCGGCCAAAAGAAAACGATCTTCCATTTGCCTTTCGCCGTGTTCTGATCGAATGGCTGGAATGCATTGGCGACATCGTTCGACACCACACCGGTCAGAGAAAACTGGGGAAATTTCTGTCCAACACCTAACATTTCATACCTCACAAGTGTCCAAAGATGACGGCCAATCGTTGGCCGCAAAACCAGAGGAAGCCTATCTGCCCCTCACTAGGCGCACATACTGGGGCTATGGGTTCTCTTTGGCCAATCGATTGATTTAAACTATTCCATAGGCAGAGCCTATGGAGGTGACGGTGATGGGAAGAGTGCGCGCCACCCGGATCGCCCACACCGCATCCATCCAATGTTGGGGCTAATGAACTACATCTCAACTCTTCGCAGCACCCGCTCAGTCGTGGCCGACTATCAGGGCCTCTTACCCGTCACTCGTCACCCGTCACGTTCCTTCGTCACATGAACCTCCGAGACCTCCGCTATTTCGTCGCGCTCGCCGATACTAAACATTTCGGCAAAGCCGCAGAGCGTTGTTACGTCAGTCAGCCGACGTTGTCGGCGCAGATCAAGAAGCTCGAGAACTATCTCGGCGTGCAATTGATCGAGCGGCAGCCCAGGAAGGTGACGCTCACTGAAACGGGCGCGAAGATCGTGCCGCTGGCGCGGCGCATGTTGCAGGAAAGCGATGAGATCATCGCGCTGGCCCGAAACGAGCACGATCCGCTTTCTGGGAAGCTGAACGTCGCGCTCATTCCGACGATTGGCCCGTATCTGTTGCCGCTGGTTATGCGCCGCTTACGTAAACAACTCCCGCGCCTCAAACTGATGTTGTACGAGTATCAAACCCAACCGCTACTGGAGAAGCTGCGCGCTGGCGACATCGAGCTTGGCATTCTTGCATTGCCGGTCGCCCTGGATGGACTAGACGTGCGCCAACTGTACGATGAAGCGTTCACCGTCGCGGTGCCCAACAACAGTGAGCTTGCGAAGAAGGCGAACGTGAAAGTCGACGATCTGAACGGCGAGACAGTGCTGCTACTCGAAGACGGCCATTGCCTGCGGGATCAAGCGCTCGATGTATGCAGTCGAGTCAATGCGAAGGAGAGTGAGGACTACCGAGCGACGAGTTTGGAGACATTGCGGCAGATGGTTGCCGCGGGTCTCGGTATTACACTGTTGCCTGAGCTCGCCACCCGCGGACCCTTCGGTTCAGGACAAGGGCTCACGGTGAAGACATTTACCCGGCCAGTGCCATCGAGAACGATCGGCGCGGTTTGGCGCAAGAGTAGCTCGCGAGGCGAGGCCATCAAGGCGATCTGCGATGTGCTCGAGACGGCGATGAAGGAGTCGAAGAAGTGAAGATCGGGAATCGGGAGGCGGGAATCGGGAGGCGAGCATCGAAAGTGACGAATCGTGAACCGACAGTCGCTAAGGCACCGCTCACTTCGGAATCGGCACTGTCTGCCCTGACGGCGTTTGGTTTTCTCCGGCCTCCCGATTCCCGATTCCCGATTCTTCCGCTCCTCTCGCTCATATGTATATGTGTGTGTCTCACTGCCTGCACGGGCTCCGCCGACCCTATCGCCGTCACAAACGCCTGGGCGCCCGCGACACCGCCTGGAGCAACGGTCGGTGCTGCGTACATGCGGATCGAGGCACGTGAAGCGGACACCCTGGTGGGATTCGCTTCGCCGATCGCAAATACGGTAGAGCTGCATCGGACGGCTTTTGAGGAAGGCATCGCTCAGATGCGGAAGGTAGATTCAGTGATCGTTTCGGCAGATACGCCGCTCGTGTTGGAACCCAGTGGGTTGCATTTGATGCTTCAAGGACTGTCCGCTCCGCTGGAAGCGGGTAGCAGCATCCACCTGACCTTGCAGTTTCGGAACGCAGGAGACGTTACCGCAGAGATCCACGTGATGGCGGCCGGTGCGCATCCCGAGCATCATTGATCCAATGCCGCCACACCAGAATGCTCCAGCGCCTGCGCATTTGCATGACGATCAAGTCATCGCGTTGCTGCGATCCGGCGGTCACGCCTCTTTACTCAGCGCCTTCTTCGGCGATCTCGAATACCGCGAGCTTTCACAACTTGCCAAGTTAGCAGCCACGCGCAAGCGGCCGCGAGCGACACCGGTATTCATTCTTCCCGGCATCATGGGTTCGCGCCTCGCAATGAAGCGCGGACGCACACTCGATTTGTATTGGCTTCACCCGGCTGCGATCGCTCAGGGTCAATTGATGGAGCTCGCGCTGCCGGGCTCGCCAGCACTTCGCCCGATCGGGGTGATGCTGCCCGGTTATCTGAAGATGAAGTTGATGCTGGAGATCGGCGGGTTCAATCCGATCTTGCATGCTTTCGATTGGAGAGCCGATATCGAGCTCAATGCACGCGCATTGATGCGAGCGGTGAATCGAAGTGGAGCGCGAGAAGTCATGCTGCTCGCGCACAGCATGGGTGGACTCGTCGCTCGCGCGGCGTTGCGTTACGACAAGGAACGGCGACTGGGCAAGATCGTGCAACTCGGCGCGCCGAACGAAGGTTCGTTTGCACCTGTGCAGGCCTTGCGCGCGGTGTATCCGACGGTTCGCAAGATTGCATCGCTCGACAAGTTGCACTCTGCCGAAGAGCTCGCGCGTCGTGTGTTCCTCACGCTGCCCGGTTTGTATCAGCTCGTCCCGTCGCCTTTAGCCCCGGGCGATCTTGATTTCTTCGATCCTGCGAATTGGCCGACGGATCTACCGCCGGATGCGCGATTGCTCGAGAATGCTCGGAAAGCGCGCAAGCGGCTGCCCGACGCAGACAAACGCTGCTTCGTTGTTGCCGGGATTGATACGGAGACGACGACGGCAGCTGCGCTTTCGAACGATACCTTTACGTACGAAGTGACACGCGAAGGCGACGGAACCGTGCCACTTCCCCGGGCACTGTGGAACGATGCGCGCACGTGGTATGCGCGAGAGAATCACGGCGCGCTTTCATTAAACAGTACGGTGCTCTCGGCGCTAGTCGATTTACTGCGCGATGGTGAGACGAATCGAATCTCAAACACACCGCCGAAACCTTCCCGTAGCGTCGTCCGGGAAGTATCCGATCGCGAGCTCAGAGCACAGGCTGTTCACAAAGTGGATTGGGATACCTTGAGTCTGGATAGCCGTCGTCGAATCCTCGAGCCTATTTTGACGCCGGAATTCGTAGCGCCAGTAACTTGACGCCGTTACGTCAAGCAACGGCAGCGGCTTGCCGGCGATTGAACAATTTCTCAAACGTATTCCACGAATACGCCTTTCGCGTGGCCTCCAAACCCTGAAGACCCTCAAGCACGTTCCGGCTGTGTCGATAGGTGTGCTTGTAGGAAGTCTCTTATCTATCTTCCTGGGTCGGATGCAGCTTGCTGCTCCATCCCTATGTGCGACCCAGAAGGTCGTGAGTAGAAACAGGCTTCTTAGGTGTGTGCGCATTATTCTTCATTCAGTGAAGCAAGAGCGCATGTCCGGCTGCAACTGCGCGAAGAGGCGAAGGCGTGTCGAGTTACGTTCACCCAAGAAGCGTGTGCATAGCGGTTCTCGCCGCTTCGATCGCGACCAGCAGCTGCGGAGGCGGCGGCGGCGGCACAAGCACTCCAAATGCATCCGCACCGCCACCGGCGGCTCCGATCGTTCCTGCGCGGCCCGTCTCGCAAGGCAATCTGGAGATCGCTGAAACCCTCTACGCTGGCGCTCCTCGCACCCCGGCCGGCTTTTATACCGAAGTCGCACCGACCGGCCACGAGTTCGTATCGACCGAGCATCTCAAGAATTCCGATGTCGATGCCGCGAGTCCCTCCGAACCCCTATACGAGTTATGCACCGATGATTGGAATCAAGCACTGGCTTGGTCTGAGCTCGCCGCACAAGACGAAAGCAATTATTCGGATCTAGTCGAGACCAACGACGACTCGCGCTATTTCGAGTTCGGCCGGACTCGCGCCAGCGAACCCGAATTCTACGTTCGCGATCGCGTATTCAAATGTTCGTATGTGGATCGCGCGACCGCCGATCTGAGTGTGCCCGAAGGCCCTGCCGGATTGCTGAATGTGCGACCTTTGAGCGCAAGCGACTTGCGGACATTGAGCGAATACCTGTGGTCATTCACCACTTACAACAATTTCGGATCCTCAGTACTGAAAAGTAGCGGTGCGTCGAGCGAGGATTCATTTAGTCATAGCTTGTACATCGCATCACTAACCCGCGACGGAATCTCGAGCGAATGCGATCGCATCGACGTACTCGAATGGCGTCATACGGTGGATGCTGCGAGCGGAGCGCTGACGCTCGATGTAGAGACCGCGTTTAGTTTCGGCGCCAAGGACAATGGCGGTGCGGCGGAGTTGTGTAGCGGATGAGCAAGATGGCGGAGTAGATCGGTTCGATTGGCTCTGGTGGATTCGCGCCTAAGGCGGGTCGTGAGCGCGACAAGAACAGTTCTCGCACAGCCCGCGGAGGCGCAGAGGTCGAAAGAAGGAAGATTGAGGAGCCTGCTTATCTCAAAGACCCACACGCTAGCGCCGCAAGAATTTCTGGCAACGCGCAGCGGTAAGACATTCATCTGATCTGATCTAATCTGTTCTTATCCCTGCGAACTTTGCGCCTCCGCGAGATAATCATCTTCATCCTGCCTCGTCTGATCTGGCCAGCCATCTCTCATCGTTGTCGCAACAAACGCTAGATTAGTCATCGAGCATCAATTCCACGCAACCCTTGTGCTTCCATTAGTATCTGAACGTCACCCTTACTGCGTTCAGAGGTTTCATGATGTTTGGAGTTGTGATTCGGCGTGCCGCCCTGCTCGCATTCGCTACGCTTGTTACGGCAGTCGCTTCGTTTGTTTATGCGAGCTCTGAATTGCCGCCTTCCGCGGTCGAGCCTGCCCTTCGAGATTTGTGGACTGGGGGATCCGAGCGCTTTCATCGCCAGTGGCTAATCGCTGGACCGGTGAATGCCTCTGTTGATGCGAGCATCGATCCCGCATCGCTCAAACCTGCAGTAGGCGAACCGTTGACCGAGCGAGATCCGAGCGTGCGCTGGGCCGCTCATACTGCGTGGACGGATATCACCGAGTTGAGCTCCATTCCCGGGCGAGCCGTCAAGACAGACGATTCCGTCGATCGATATGTCTACGTCGCCGGATCCTTCAAGCGTCAGACTGCTTCGTCCGAAGAGCTGTCCATCGGCAGCGAACGAGCCTATTCGCTTTGGGTCAATGGTGAGCAGATCTACTCTCGTTCGACAGTCGAGGGCTTTGCACCGGATCGCGATCGCGTACCAGTCCAGCTCAAACAGGGAGAGAATCTGGTGCTGCTGCGAATCCATGAATCCAGCATCGGCACTTCGCAGTTTTCGTTGCGCGCGGTTGTGCCGGGCGCTGCCCTGCCAAGAATTCAGCAAATCGCGCCTGCGCTGCTGGCCTCGGCAAATAGCGAACTGGTGATCCGCACTCACTTCGCGAGCGAGCCGCATTCGGCATCCGTTGAGGTGGTGGTCACCGGTGCAGGCGGCAGTGTCGTTGCGCGATCCAATGCGCAACGAGGCGAGGTCGTCCGATTCGATGCAAGAAAGTGGCGCGATGGTGCGTACGAGGTTCGCCTCAGCACGCTCGATGAATGGAAAAGACAGAGTGTGCGGTACCTGCCTTGGTACAAGGGAGATGCAGTTGCGGCCGTTCGCAGGCTGATCGAAGTCGCTGGGAGCGCGAAACAGGATGTCCATGGCGACACGGTCAGAATGCTTGCAGCAATGGCGAAGGACCGACTCGGCGGTTCGATCGATAAGGCATCGCAAGCCTCATGGCGTCTAGTCCATTCGGCACTCATCGAATTCGAAGAGCTGCAGCTTGACGCCGCGCGCCGTCAGGGTAGCGTGCGTTCGGATGGTTTCGTTCGTCTTGCGTATGTTGACGAAGTGGATGGATCGACTCAGTTTTGTCGTGCGTATCTGCCGAGTGACTATAGCTCCCAGCAGAGATGGCCACTCGTGACGTTCTTGCACGGCTTCAACCCCGCCAATCCCGAGTACATCGACTGGTGGAGCGTGGATGAACGATACAATCCGATCGCAGCAGAGAAAGGCACGATCGTTTTGGAGCCGCACGCACGCGGCAACGCTCAATACCTCGGTATCGGCGAACGAGATGTGCTGCGTTGCATAGAAGAGGCACAGCGCCGCTTCTCGGTGCACGAGAATCGAGTGTATCTGACAGGCGAGTCGATGGGCGGGCATGGCACTTGGTCCATCGCCTCGCGTCATCCGGATTTATTTGCCGCCGCGGCGCCGGTATATGGCGGTTGGGATTTCCGCGTCACGAGTGTGTCCGGGCCGCCTACCGCTGCGACGCCACAGACCGTTCTGGATGCGTATTCGCTGGAGCGCGCCAGCTCGTTCGCGAACGCGGAGAACTTGTTGCACGTGCCGATGTTAGTAGTCCATGGCGATGTGGATGCTGCGGTGAATGTCGAAAACTCGCGCCATGCAGTGCGTTTGCTGCAGCGTTGGGGCTATGACATTCGGTATCACGAAATGCCTGGCTGGGCCCATGAAGATCTCGGTCAGCGAGCGAACATCGTGGATTGGCTGCTGACGCACGAACGCGTCGAATCTCCTGAAACAGTTCGCCTTCGTTCGCCTGATCTTGCAGGTGCTTCGGCGTATTGGGTTCGCGTGCGCGCGTTCGAGAATCCCGCTGAGGTCATTCGCGTATCCGCACAAGTGCTACGGCCTGGCTACATACGAGTTGATTCAACGAACGTTGCTGCGCTCGCGCTCGAGCTTCCCAAGTCACTGCGAGGGTCGAGCAACACCATCCAAATCGTTTGGAATGGCAAGCTTCACGAGCTGGCTGCCGAGAACGGGAGTGTCGAGCTCGGTTCAGCGCCGTCCTCCATACGCAAAGCTGCCGGCTTGGAAGGTCCATTGCCAGCGCTCATTGCAACGCCCTTCGTAGTGGTCGTCGGGACGATCTCAACGGATGCACGGATGCGAGAGCTGATTCAAAATCGTGCGGATTTGCTCGCTCAACAGTGGCTTGGCTGGCAGAAGCACCCGCTGCGGGTACTCAAAGATACGGACATTTCCGCTGAGCACGAGAGCAGGTACTCGCTCATTCTGCTGGGCGGCGCGGATGCGAATGTCGTGACACGTCGGTTCTCGAATCGGCTGCCGTTCAGCGCATCGAACGGTCGTATCGTCATCGACGGTCGCGAATGGAACGCGAACGATGCAGTATTGCAGGCTATTTACCCGAGCCCGGCGGCCGCGGATCGCTACGTCTACGTGGTCGCTCCCTCGTCGGCTGCTGGAATGTATTTCTGGAAGCCGCAATTCGTGCATTTCAGGCAGGGTTATCCGCTGACCGTGTTCGACTGGGTGATCCAGGATGGCCGCCGGCCGCCGCCCGGCACCATGAACCCTTCCGCCGCGTTCGTCGCGTCGGGCGTGTTTGATGCGACCTGGCGGCATCAAGCTCGCTGGACGTCGTTGAGAGATGAAGCCGTTGCGTCCGAATGGACGTTGCGGCGGGCTCCAGTAAAGGGTTTCGTTGCCTCACCGGCCGCGCTGCAAGCCGTTTCGGGCCGATATGAGCTGTTTCCAGGTTTCGCGATTACGTTCAGGGTAGACGGCACGAATCTAGTTGCCGATGTCCCCGGCGAATCCAGCATTCCGCTGACCACCGAAAGTGACTCGGTGTACGTCAACGCACAGACTGGGGATGCCGTGGAATTTCTTCGCGACGCACGCGGAACCATTACTGGCGCGTCCATCGACAACAACGGCGGAATCTTGCTCGCGAAACGATTGTCCGACCTTGCGCAGTGAAGGTAGTGACCTAATATAGAACGGTCACGAGCAGGCTATCGCCCTGCTTAAACCAGGTGGAGGACGTGCAATGAGTGAACGCGCAGTGCTGGCCGGCGGCTGCTTCTGGGGCATGCAAGATCTGCTTCGTCGCTACGACGGCGTTCTGTCGACACGCGTCGGCTACACAGGGGGCGATGTGCCGAACGCGACCTATCGCAATCATGGTACGCACGCCGAAGCCATCGAGATCCTCTTCGATCCCGCCAAGGTGAGCTACCGGCAACTGCTGGAATTCTTCTTCCAGATTCACGATCCGAGCACGCGTAATCGCCAAGGGAACGACGTCGGGACAAGCTATCGATCGGCGATCTTCTACACCAACGAAGAGCAGAAGCGGATAGCCGAAGATACGATCGCGGATGTGGATGCATCAGGCCTATGGCCAGGCAAGGTCGTAACCGAGGTAGCACCCGCAGGGGATTTCTGGGAAGCGGAGCCTGAGCACCAGGATTATCTCGAGCACTATCCCAACGGCTATACCTGTCATTTCGTCCGGCCTAATTGGAAATTGCCGGTTCGCGAGAACAAGCTTTCGAAGCAAGCGTGAAGAACGCGAGCGGGCGGATTGGAGCGACCCTCACCGCCGCTTCGCTCGCGACCTCTCCCTAAGAGGGAGAGGTCTGCACGGAGAAACCGCTGGGATGGAGTTCTTCCGGTCCCTTCTCCCTCAAGGGAGAAGGTTAGGATGAGGGTCGCGCGTCAGCGCTGCATCGAAACCTCGATGCGGGACGCTCCGCTTCCGCTCTGGCCCACAGCAAGCGATGCTTGCCGATAAAGTCGGCCCGCCTGCTGAGCCCCACTTTGCGCTAGGTCGCCATTGCTGTGGCACGCGGCGTTCATCTCTTACGCTCCCCGCGCACGCTTACGCGACGTTTTTGACTTGGCTTTCGCCTTCGCCTTCGACTTGCGTTTAGGCGTCGCCTTCTTTTTGCCAGTGGATGTCTGCGCCGCAGCCTTCTGAGCGCGTCGCTCAGCAAGCGAAATAGGCGGGCCGCTATCCTGCGCTGTTCTTACGACTGCGTTCTTCGACAAGCTCTTTCGAAGGACTTCCATGAGATCGATGATTTGTGCACCGCCACTCGACTCAGGTTCTTCTTCTTCGAGACCTCTTGGATGGATGACGTCGTCGCGCTCCTTCTGCTTGGCCTCTACGAGCTCTTTCAGTGCTTCGGCTTCGCGGTCCTCGAGCTCCGATATGTCGAGCTCTTTGTGAGTCAACTCATCGATGGCCTTCGTCAGTTGACTAACCTTGCTTGCGGCGACTTTCGCTTTTTTGGGTAAGCCGATCGATTCTGGGGTGCGAACTTCGTCGGCGTACCGCAAGGTGTCGGCGCGCAACACACCGTTGTCGGAGACGATCGCGACCAAGTATTCGTGGCCACGCATCACGAAGCTGCCGATCGCAACGCGCCCGGTTCGCTCCATCGTTGCGGCTAGCAGATGATAGGCCTTGGCCGACTTTCCTGCAGGCGCCAAGAAGTAAGGCTTCTGAAAGTACAGCGGCGGAATTTGTTCCAGCGGCACGAAACTGCGAAGCTCGATATCGGCGGACATTTCAGGCGCGACCGATTCGAACTCTTCATCGGTGATCACCACCATTTTGCCATCGTCCGTTTCGTAGCCTCGCACGAGATCGTCATTGTTCAGTTTCTTGCCTTCCTTCGAGCAGTGATACTGTCGCCCGAGCGCGTGGCCCGAGGTGTCCACCAGCTTCATCGCCGTCTGACGCGGACGCACAGCAGTAAGCAAATCCACCGGAATACTGACCAGCCCGAACGTAATCGTCCCTGACCACAGGGAGCGCACGGGCGCGGCCGCACTTTCCAGCTCCGCTTCGGAGCCGCCGTTCTTGGCGCGATTCTGTTTGCGGCTAGGCAACTTTCTTCTCCTTCGCCGCCGCGATGCTTGCTCTTAAGCTTTCTGCAAGGTTCGCTTGAGCGGCTTTCTTCCTCGGCTTCGGGCGTTCTAGTTTCTCACCGCGCGCTTTCGCTTCGATCAGTTTGCATAGACGTTGGCGATACTCGTTCTGCCACAGCTCGGGTTCGAAATCCCCTTCGATGGACGACACGAGCTGCTCTGCGAGTTTCAGCTCGTTCGCGGAAGGCGAGGCTGTTTTGGCTGGCTCAACGCCGGAAAAGCTCAACACCTGATCGGCGCGTCGCAGGGTCGCTATCGTCAGATAGCCATTCAACGCGCTCAATGCACCTAGATAGCGCTTCTTGCGCATCACCCAGCGCGCGATGCCGATCACCTTCTTGCGCTCGAGCGCCTCTGCGAGCGCGAAATAGTTTTCCTCGTTCCCATCTGGTCCGAGATAGTACGGGCGCTCGAACCATTGATCGCCCAACACCGACGGCGGAACGAATCGACAAATACGGATATCGCGTGATTCGGGCGGCACGAGCTTTTCGAGCTCATCGGGCTGCAGTATCACCGCGGTGCCTTTGTCGACTGCGAAGGCTTTCCTCACGTCCTCCTTCGCGACATCCTTGCCCGTATCCTTCCGAACGATGTGCTGTTCCACCGGAGCGCGGTCCTTCGCATGCAGCATGTGGAAATGGATGCTCTTGTCTTCCACTGCCGAGTACAGTTTCACAGCGACTTGGTGTTTGCCGAGCTGAAGCTCGCCCTTCCACATAGCCCTAGCCATGTGAAACGCCCTCGGCTTGCTCGCACCCTTCCAAACATTCGGGACAGACAGAACGATCCTGATGCTTCTTCTTGCAGTGGGGGCAAGCCGGACCGTCACAATCAGAGCATCGAAATTCGGCCTCGTATGCGTAGAGCCGTCCACAGTGCGGGCATTCTTCCTCGCCGCCACTTAACCACCAGGCCGATACGACCGACGCCGACTTCACTTTCGCTTTGCGCTTCTGCATGCGGGCTCCTGAAGGACTCGCCGTTCAAAGGCGAACGCCAGTTAAGCAAAACGAGGAAGGACGATCGGTGTTCCATGGCAGCGAGTTGACGGTTGACTGTTGGCCGTTGACTGTCAGAGAAAGCACCGACTCCGGCTGTCGACCGTCAACCGATAACTGCGACCAATGGGGACCCCGCGGGGTCAATTGCCGCTCAGTTGGACGGCATTCTTAACCCCCGCCCAATACCGCATCGAGAAACATCATTACGGCAAAGCCGCCGAGCAGCGAAAATGTGGCCGTATCCTCGTTACCGTTCCGATGGGTTTCCGGAATGATCTCGTCACTGATGATGAATAGCATCGCGCCAGCGGCGAAGCCGAGCGTCAGTGGCATTAAGGGCGCTGCCAACCAAACTGCGGCACTGCCGAAGCCTCCTCCGATCGGTTCGACCAATCCCGTCAAGCTTGCGACCCAGAAAGCCTGGCTTTTTGCATAGCCAATGGAAGTCAGCGAAGCGGCGACAGCCAATCCTTCGGGAATGTTTTGCAGCCCAATGCCGATCGCGAGCGATACAGCCGTTGCCCTGTCTGCACCGGCAAAGCCAACACCAACAGCCATCCCTTCGGGGAAGTTGTGGAGCGTGATCGCAATGACGAATAACCAAATCTGTCGAAGCCGAGTCCCATGTGGCCCCTCTCGTCCGATGACGAAATGCTCGTGCGGCGCGTAGCGGTGTGTGAGGTAAAGCGCAACCGCGCCCAGAGCCAAGCCGGCTATCACGATGGCTACCGCGACGGCTTTACTCTCCACGAGGAGACGTGCGAATTCGATGCCGGGCTGCAGCAGAGAAAAGAAAGTGGCTGCGAGCATCACGCCGGCAGCCCCGCTGAGCAGTGCGTCTTGCGCACGCACTGAAGGTTTGGGCAGAAACAATACCCAGATGCCACCCACAACGGTGCCCAATCCGGCCAAGAAGCTTGCCGTCAAGCCAAGCGTGAATACATCCAGATTGTCCATCGCAGCTCTCGATGAAGGAAGCGCTCAGCATCTCACGATTCGATTCAAGTGTCTGAGCTCGCCTCTTTCTGCGCATGCGAGCGATGACCGTCATGCGGATCAACATGACAAAACCTTTGATAACGACGATGTGGAAGCAGGTATAAATTCTGCTCGGTTGACTGTTGGCGGTTGACGGTCAGAGAAGACACCTATCCCGCTGCAACCTTCAACGCACACCTTCAAGTGCCGGCTAGCTGCGGCGGCGTTCGGGCTGTGGACTCACAGTGGAACTAAAAGATGCAATGGACTTGGGCAACTGCTCTGCTCGTCACGGCGTTCGTCAGCTTGGGAGCGCTCCTGCAATCTGTTACCGGTCTCGGGGCCGGTCTGATCGTCGTCCCACTCCTCGCCTTAGTCAGCGTGGACCTTGTGCCTGGGCCCATCATCTTTGCGAGTCTGGCGTTGTCGACATCGATGACGATCGCTGGACGCGCCCATATCGACTTCACCAGTGTTCGAGCCGTGATCGTTGGACTGCTAATCGGTACGATTGCCGCTTCTGTTTGGATCTCTCGGCTGCCATTCGAAGCCTTGGGGATCGTATTCGGCGTGTTCATTCTCATCGCTGTAGCAGTGAGCGTCCGGACTCCGCAATTCGACTTGAATAGAAATAGAGGGCTTCTGGCTGGGGCTGTGTCCGGGTTCATGGGCACATCGGCAGGTATCGGAGCACCGGTCCTCGCGATCGCGTTCCAACACTATGCGGGAGAAAGGCTCAGGGCCACGTTGGCGTTCCTGTACGTGATCTCTTCGGTAACGATGATTGTGTTTCTGCATTTGGCCGGACGCTTCGGATACGAAGAGGCGATTTCCGGCATGATTCTGATGCCGGGCTTTCTACTCGGCTATTTTCTCTCGCCAAGCCTCGTATCGATCATCGATCGCGGTTACGCGCGACCTGCAGTATTGATCGTGTCGGTGTTGAGCGCCTGCCTACTCGTCTGGCGAAGCGCGTCGATGCTGATTGCACGACCGTAGAAGCGAAGCATTCGAAGCAACTCACGACTTTGGAACTGATGACCTGCTTTCGCTCTTTTGCCTATGGTCATTCGATGGAGAAATTACCATGGCGCCTCGAACCCCTCCTTCTAAGAAGAAGAGCTCCAAGAAAGTCGTTCGTTATGCCGTGGTCGGTCTGGGTCACATCGCGCAAGTCGCGGTGCTGCCGGCCTTTGAGCATGCGAAACGCAACAGCTCGTTGGTAGCGCTCGTTTCGGGAACGCAGAAAAAACTCAAAGAACTAGGCCGCCGATACGGCGTAAAACGCTTGTACGGCTATGATGATGTGGATGAGCTATTCGCAAGTGGCGACATCGATGCTGTCTACATCGCCCTACCGAACGACATGCACAAGGAATACACAGTCGACGCAGCGCGTGCTGGTCTGCACGTCTTGTGCGAAAAACCGATGGCGGTCGCGGTACACGAATGCGAAGAGATGATTCGCGAAACTCGGAAGGCTAGAGTCAAGCTGATGATTGCGTATCGATTACATTTCGAGCGCGCGAACCTCGAAGCTGCGCAGCTCGCGAGCTCCGGCAAGCTCGGTGACTTACGCTACTTCAGCTCGGATTTTTCGATGCAGGTGAGCGAGGGCAACATCCGGCTGCGGCCAGTGACGGCCGGTGGCGGCCCGTTATATGACATTGGTATTTATTGCCTCAATGCCGCGCGCTACTGCTTCGCCGAGGATCCGATCGAAGTGTGGGCAAGCGCCACGCGAAGTGCGGACCCTCGCTTCAGAGAAGTCGATGAAACCCTTAGCGCGACTCTGCGGTTCAAGGATGAGAAGGTCGCGACCTTCACTTGCAGCTTCGGTGCCGCGGATCGCTCCACGTATACGATCGTGGGTACGAAGGGTACGCTCACGATGGATCCCGCCTACGAATATGCCGAAGGACTGGCGTACGAGACGAACGCCGGCGGTCGCACGCGCAGGAAGAAGCTTGCGAAGAGCGATCAATTTGCGCCGGAGCTGCTGTATTTCTCGGATTGCATTCTGAACAACCGTGATCCTGAACCCTCGGGAGAGGAGGGCCTCATCGACGTGCGCATCATCGAAGGAATGCTGCGTTCAGCAGCCAGCGGCCGTTCGGTAAAGCTTAAGATCCAACAGCGCAAACGTCGTCCCACTCTGCAACAAGAAATTCGTAGCCCTGCGATCAAACGCGAGCCGAAGATGGTGGAAGCGGAGTCAGCAAGTCAGTGAGCATCGTACTAGTAGCACCGCAGACGCCTCAGACGTGAGAATCTGCTTCAAGAAGCACTCTCGCAAAGCGCGCAAAGACCGCTAAGGTGACAGGAAGTGAGTGCAATCGATTCCTCCTCCAGCCGCGAAGCGGCGTGGCATTCTTGATGTCGTTAGTTGATGCTTCTCTTCAGCACTTGGCACACATCCATTCTCCTCCGGACGTTGCGAACTGCGCATGCTTTGCGAGATCACTCGTATCAGGCTCGCACCTCGCAACAGACGTCCTCATGAATACGACTGTCCTGCTTCGAATCTCGGTTAGTCGTTCGGAGCTCCTACGAGCGCGCAGCAGTCCGCTCCTTGGCCTCCTCGGTCGTCGGCTGGATTGGAAATCGCACGACCGGTGTGTGCACCGGTTCGCCGGGAGGAACGTAAGCCGGTGCATGTGTCCCGGCGGGACCTAGCGAGCGTATGTACTGATAGATGGCGGTAAGGTCGTCATCGGTCATGTCACGCAGCGCGAACCAGGGCATCGGCGGTCGCGCAGGCTGCCGCGCAACCTGCAACCATTGCTCGCGGGTCACTGTCTGCACGAAGCGACGCAGGTTGATCGCATACGTCGTACCCCAAGGACCTTGCCACCCGACACTGTCACCGATGAGCCACTGAGCCTCATCAACCTCGCCAGCTCGTTGCGCGTATGTCGGGGTGTGGCAATCGTTGCAGCCGGTTGTCTTCACTAGATATCTACCACGCGTTATCGGATCTGGATTCGCGGCATGCGTAGTGGTTGATCGAGCGACGTCGGGATCCGCTCTCAACACCAACGCAGCCGTGGCGAAACACGCAGCCAAGACCGCAATGACGTAGACAAGGTACTTGCGAACCTGAGTATTCGGCATAAGAAACCTAGGCGAGAAGAACCTATCGATCCTTACGCCATGCCTAAGCTTCGGTGACATTAGCGAACAGCGCTAATTTGTGCGTCACCTTCGAGACGCTGCGGCGTATTCAATACATATGCCTGATATATGTGTGAGCGACAGGCGAGCATCTATGACTGAGGTTGTTGTATCTACAACGTTACCCAAGAGCACCGACACGGTGCTGTCGTGTTCATTGGTGGCGGCCGGCGCGTATTTCGTCGACTCGAGTAGAACGTCACTATCGGCACCGATGGACGCACAAGCGCAGCTCCTAAGTGTACTCATGGAGCGTTATGCGAAGGGCGATGATGACGTGTTCGAGCAGGTCTATGGCTTGATGGCCCCGCAGCTCTATCGTTTCTGCAGGCGTCTTGCTACCAGAACCTCGGAAGCCGACGATTGCTTCCAGGAAACGTTTCTCAAACTGCATCGTGCGCGCGCCACTTACATCTCCGGTGCCAACGCATTGCACTGGACATTCGCGATTGCGCGTTCGGTGTATCTAACACGCTTGCGCTATTGCCGTAGGCATCCTGAGGAGGTAGGTGCAGCGAACGACGTAGCCGAACAAGACAGCGCGTTGCCGGCAGACAACGTATCTCCTGAAACGGAAGTTCTCGCCGAACACATGCTCGATGTCATGGCGGGCGAGCTGAGAAGAATGTCCGAGAAGAATCGGAGTGCGTACGTCCTGCTGAAGGAGGAACGTCTGAGCGCGAAAGAAGCCGCGACGGTGCTCGGCACCACGCCCGTTGTCGTGAAGCAGCGTGCACATCGGGCATACGAACAGCTTCGAGCGGCGCTCTCGGCCGCGGGGTGGAGGGAACATGGAAACGAAGCCACCTAGCGATTTGCCGCAATTCGAGAATATCGGGCCGCCTGCGACGCTTCGCTCGCGTGTGCGTGCCGAGATCGCTCGAACGCCTGCGCCGACGATAAGCAATGCTCGTGCACGGATGGTCGCGGCGCTTGCCACCGTGCCCGTGTTGACAGCGGCAATCGTGTTGATCGCTTCCGAAGTCGTCTATGGACACGCGGCTATGGGATTGGTTGTCGCTGCACAGTCGACATCTCGTCTTCTGTCGGTGTCCATTCTGATCACCGCCCTCGTTATAGTCTCGACAGTGGTCGCGCTTTGGAGAGGTAGCAACGGCATGGGCGCAGGAGTGGTGCTTCTCACGTTGGTGGCGGGCTGCATCGCGCCTATCTACGCGGCAATAGTCCTGCCAAGTCCATTGCACGAAGCTCAGGCGCAAATACTAGTAGACATCTCGCCATGGGGCACACGTTGCTTCGCGATTGCGGCGCTGGTCAGCACGATTGCGCTCGCGAGCTTCGCTAGCGCGTTGCATCGCGCCGTTCCCGTAGCAGGTCGAATCCGAGGTGCGGCACTCGGAGCGGCTGCAGGTGCCTGGGCAGGCCTCGCGCTATTCGCTTTCTGTCCTTCTGGCGATCAGCCCCATTTGTTGGTAGGTCACGTGATGCCGATCGTCGTTTTCACGCTCATAGGCACACTCGCGCTTTCACGTGCGCTGCGCCCGTGATCACATACCGTCGGCAACGTTACGCGAATACCACAGCGGTTTCGTAGTGCAGACGATTTCAGCTGCAGGAGCGGCGGTTTGGAGCTTGTCGCGGTGACTCAACCTCGGGCGGGGCTCACCGCATCGACCGCAACGAAGAATATGAACAGAATAGGAAGTGAGAAAAGAAGACTCACGCTATTCAAGCGTTGAAACGTGAGGGCTCGAGGACGAAGTGGCTCGTCTTCTCCTTTGGCTTCTGTCTACTCTGGGAGTGCCGCGTCCTCGCGGCTTGCTTGCCCTCGGCTTGCTTGCCCTCGGCTCGCTTGCCGCTAGGCTTGCCTGCCACGCATGGGCTTGCTCTACGCCCCCGGGCATTCCTACCTGCCTGGCCTCAATGACGCGAGCGACAGATCCTTGAACGTATCTTGATCGGCCTTCATGCGGAACTTGATGAAAGGGCCT
>JAICPY010000264.1 GCA_025929585.1 Steroidobacter sp. | reverse complement strand
CATTTGCTGTTTCTGTGCAATGCAAGCTCCGAGGCGATTGAATTCCGACTGCCTGAGCCGAAAACCGGAGCGGTCTGGCAGACCGTGTTCGACACGGCGCGTTGGAGAGCAAACGATCTGGGCGCTTGCATTCATGCCGGCGGCCATTTCGTGGTCGCTGCACATTCGTGCGCGCTGCTTGCGGATGGCGATGCGCCTTCCAGCGTACGTACCGGGTTTGTCTTGCCGAGCCGTTGAAAAGCGCTATGGTGAAGTCGCCTATGCGGATCATCTAGATCCGCACGGCGGCGTTCGATCCTTCCGTCCACAGCCCACAGCTTCGAGTTGATGATGCACCCGATCGAACAACTCGCATCGCTACACGGAATCGGTCAATCGTATCGAGATTGGCGCGGAGAGATCAGAGAGGTCTCGCTCGAGTCCCGTTCGGCCATCCTCGCGGCACTCGGCGTCAATACTTCGGATGAGGCTGCGACCAGAAGCGCCATCAGTCAGCACGAGACTGTCCGCTGGACACGGGTGCTTCCACCCGTAGTGGTGGTGCAAGTCGACAAGCCTGTCGAAATACCGATCTCGGTTCCCCACGATCTGCGCGCCAAGACGCTTTCGTGGACGATCACGCTGGAGTATGGCGCGGTTCACAACGGTACGATGGATATCGACAAGCTTCCGCTCGCGGACAAGGGGGAGGCAGACGGTCGAATCTATAGACGGCACACGCTGCAACTGCCTGCGCAACTTCCGCTCGGGTATCACACGTTGGATGCCGTGCTCGACACCGGCCTTACAGCGCAAGCTCGGATTATCGTCGCACCAACCACGTGCTATCAGCCGGAGCTGATTGCCAAAGGCCAGCGAGCCTGGGGTATCGCCGTGCAGCTATATGCGTTGCGTTCACGGCGCAATTGGGGCATCGGTGATTTTGCCGATCTGCGCCAGCTGATCCGTCTTGCGGCGCCGACAGGATGTCACATGATCGGGCTCAATCCGTTGCATGCGCTCGCGCCTGCCGATCCTAGCCAGAATAGTCCTTACAGCCCCTCGAATCGATTGTTCCTCAATGTTCTGTACATCAGCGTGCCCGATGTTCAAGAGTTCCTCGAGAGCGAAGCAGCGCAACGACGAGTGGCTCAAGCTCAGTTTCAACGAGCGCTCGAGGAGCTGCGCGCCACGAAGAACGTCGACTACGTTCGAGTTGCAGCGGCGAAATTCGAAATTCTCAAAGTGCTTTACGCGCAGTTTCGCGCAGCGCATTTGGAGCTCGACACCTCGCGCGCGCTCGCGTTTCGTGAATTCGTGCAATCGCAGGGCGAGTCCTTGCGCTTGCACGCGATCTACGATGCGCTGGATGCACACCTGAGATTGCAAGGACCTCAGTATTGGGGTTGGCCGAGCTGGCCTGATGACTATCGCGATGCAAGTTCCTCCACGGTGGCTCGCTTCGCTCGCGAACGAGCGCAAGAAGTCGAATACTTTCTGTACTTGCAGTGGCTCGCTTCCGAACAGCTCGCCGCAGCTCAAAGTGATGCACGTGCATGCGGAATGTCTATCGGCCTGTACGGAGATGTCGCCGTGGGTGCGAACTCGGCCGGCTCGGAGACTTGGTCGAATCGACACTTATATTTGCAAGGCGCATCGGTCGGCGCACCGCCGGATGCATTGGCCCTCAAAGGTCAAGACTGGGGCATTCCGCCGCAAGATCCGAATGAACTGCGCGCGCAATTTTATCGCCCGTTCGCGGAGCTCGTCCGCAACAACATGCGTCACGTTGCAGCGTTACGCCTGGATCACGTGATGACGCTGTATCGTCTGTGGTGGGTGCCTCGAGGTTATGCATCGAAGGACGGCGCATACGTTCATTATCCCGTCGAAGACTTGATGGCCATCCTGGCTTTAGAGAGCGAGCGCAATCACTGCATCGTTATCGGCGAGGATCTGGGCACCGTGGCGGAGCCGATGACAGACGCGATGGATCACTATCACGCCTATCATTACAAAGTGTTGTTGTTCGAACAGGAACCTGACGGCCGATTCAAGCCGCCCTCGGCGTACCTGAAAAATGCGCTCGCCACCGTGACGACTCACGATCTGCCGACGTTGCGCGGCTGGTGGGAGGAACACGACCTGCATCTGCGCGATCGGCTGGATCTATATCCGAACGACGAGTTCAAGCAACAAGCACACGCCGTGCGTCAATCCGAGCGAACGAACTTGATGCAGGCACTCGTCGATGCTGGTTTGTGGCATTGGCATCGCGACGAAACATTGCCTGCGTACTCGCCTGCTCTGTCACGCGCGGTGCATGCATTCTTGGGTCTGTCGAACGCGAACATCGCGCTCATCCAAATCGAAGATCTCATCGGCATGACGGATCCGGTCAACGTCCCCGGCACACATACCGAGCATCCCAACTGGCAACGCAAGGTGACGATGGATACCGAAGAGATCTTCGCACGCTCCGAGGTTGCCGAAATCCTCGATGGCATGCATCGAGCAAGGAAGGGGCAGAATCCGAACGCGTGAAAATGGTTGACCGTTGACAGCCGGAACAGAGAAAACAACCTTTTTTACCGTCAACCGTCAACCGTCAACCGTCAACCGTCAAGTCATGCACCACTCCCGTCTCGCTGGGTTCATTATCGACTGCAAAACACCGGACTTGGAGAAAGCGGCGGAGTTCTGGAGTGCGGCGCTCGGCATGGAGCTCAAGCCGAAGGAGCAGGAGAGTAGTCCGCTTTATCGCCAGCTCATGACGGGACCAGACGGGTTGCACATCGAGGTCCAGCAAGTGAGCCACGAGAGCCGCGTTCATCTGGATATCGAATCGGATGACATCGAAGCCGAGGTGAAGCGTCTGGAAAAACTCGGCGCGAAGCGCGTGCAATCCATCCACACCTGGTGCGTGATGGAAGCGCCTACGGGGCAGCGCTTCTGCGTCGTGCGCCCGCAAAGGACGGGAATCGCGGCAAAGGAGAATCAGCGAGAGTGACTAGCGATTCGTGACTCGGTGATTCGTCGGAAAGGAAGTTCTCACTATCCAGCGACTCGCTACTCACTATCACTCTGCTCGGTGGTACGAACAAATACCTATCCTTACGCACTCCTGATCCATCAACTTCCACGGCGCATAAGGATGATCCTTTCCCGCTAAAGACCACGGACTGCGGACTTGCTTG
>JAICPY010000040.1 GCA_025929585.1 Steroidobacter sp. | reverse complement strand
GTTCTACCATTGAACTACACCCGCAGAGGTGGTGGAGGGGGTAGGATTCGAACCTACGAAGGCATAAGCCAGCAGATTTACAGTCTGCCCCCGTTGGCCGCTTGGGTACCCCTCCGCGGACATAAGAGCCGGCTATTCTCTGTGCCAACCTATTGAGTGTCAACAGCGAACTGGATCAATTCTCGAGTCCGGGCTCCTCGAAGTGCTGCCCCGGACGCTCCAAAACCCTCTCGACACGATCGGCGTGAGCGAAATCAGCGAGCGGAAGCAAAACTGTCACGCGGTTCATGAATCCAGCCACCTAAGGGAATGACTGATTAAGTCACGCCGGCTCCGGTCGATATATTTAAGGAGCGGCCGCCCCGTGCCGCAGCGCTGATCTCGAGCCCATGAACTCTCAAGACTTAGAAAATCGCCTCAAGGCACAGGTCGACTTTCCAAGTCCGTCCAAAGTAGCCACGGACATCATTGCGCTTGCGCGCGATCCGGAGATCGAGATGGCGAAGGTCGCGCAAGCGGTGGGCCGCGATCCTGCCATGACCGCCAAGATTCTGCGCATCGCAAATTCGGCGTTTTACGCGCAACGCCGTCCTAGCCAGAATCTTCGCCAGGCACTCGTCATCATTGGATTGAACGCTGCGCTGACGCTTGCGCTGAGTTTCTCGTTGGTGAACTCGATGCGCGTCCTTCGCGCAGCAGGCATCGACTATCCACGGTTTTGGCGTCGCTGCTTGCTGGCGGCGACCGCCGCCCGTGCATTCAGCGAATCCGCCAAAGTGGGGCAAGCCGAAGACATCTTCCTCGCAGGATTGCTCCAAGACATGGGCGTGCTCGCCTTGGATCGTGCTTGCCGCGATTTCTATAGCAAACTTCCGCAGCCGGCGACGCACGCCGACTGGATTACCTACGAGGTGCAACAGCTTGGCAAAGACCACGCCGGTTACACCGCGATGCTCCTCAAATCCTGGAATCTTCCAGAACGCATCTGGCAAGCGGTGGAACACAGTCACACACCGCAAGTGCTCAGCGCCAGCACCGAAGAAGGCAAGTACGCGCGATGCCTCGCTTTGGGAAGCGATTTGGCCGAAGCGGTGCTACGAGCCGATCGGACCAGTGCCGTCGGGACACTCGCTCAACGTGCTCACTCTCTTCTGGGCATGAGCCACGAGCTATTCAACGAAGTGGTCACGCGAATTCTGAAGCTCATTCCCGAAACCGAAGAGCTATACGAGACCAGCATCATGCAGGCGGAAGACGCAGAAAACCTGCTGGCTGAGGCGCGCGAGCTGCTGGCCGTGCGCAATCTTCATGCACTGCAAGAAGTCAGCGCGCTGCAAGCGACTACCAGCGTGTTGCTGACACGCACGGAGGAAGCCGAGGATTCCGGCCGACGCGATGCGATGACCGGGGCGCTGAATCGCGCGTGGCTCGATCGCATGCTCGATCGCGAGTTCACGCAAGCGGTCGTATTCGGGCGGGACTTGAGTGTCGCACACGTAGACATCGATCGATTCCGACAAATCAACGACAAATTCGGCACACAGATAGGCGACCTGGTGCTGAAGAACTGCGCGCAGGTGTTGCAGGCATGCGTCCGCGGAAGCGACTTGGTTGCTCGATTCAGCGGCGAGGAATTCATGATCGTACTGCCCGGTGCCGATCGCGAAATCGCCAAACAAGTAGCACAACGAATGCTGGGAGCACTTGCGAACTGCGATCACGGCGAGACGGCGAACGGCGCCAAGATCACCGCCTCGATCGGCGTGGCGACTTATACGCCGAAGCAACGTTTCCCAAGCACGCTCGCGTTGCTCGAAGCGGCTGATCACGCGCTTTATGCAGCGAAGTTGTGCGGCCGCAATCGCTACGAGTGCTACGAGGATCTGACCTCGACTGGACGCAACTCCGCCACAGCTCGGTAGGCGTTGACGGTTGACAGTGGGCGGTTGACGGCCGAAATAAAGACGTCCCCTTACCGCCCACCGTCAACTGTCAACATGCCGATCAACTGAGTGGCCTGGTGGCTAGATCGATCAGTTCGACTCGATCCGCGGAAACAGGCTCCGATAAGAACAAGCTGCCGACGCGCGCAAAACGCTCCGCACTATCTGTTGCAAGCATGCGGATCGAACCTAAACCGGATCCTGATGCCGCGAGCGCTCGTGCTGGAAGATCGGCAGCTAGAAATGCAGCCGTCGTCGCTGCCGAATCGACGATCTTGATCTTCGGACCGACCACGCTCTCGAGCGTCCGGCGCAACACGGGAAAATGCGTGCACCCCAGTAGTAAGGTATCGATTTCGCGATCGCTTGCTAGGACTTCTCCGAGATAGCGCTGCGCTGTGGCCTGCACAATTTCGCCCTCCGTCCAGCCTTCTTCGGCCAGAGCGACGAACAACGAACAAGCCTGCACCACGACTTTGGTGTGTGCAGCCCTGCTAGCGATCTCACGTTGATATGCGCCACCTCGGATCGTGCCTTCGGTGGCTATCACGGCAATATGCCCGGATCGCGAGGAATCACATGCCGCTTGAGCACCAGGTTCGATGACACCGACCACGGGGAGCGGTGCGAAGCGCTCACGTAAGGGCGCAAGTGCGACCGACGAGGCGGTATTGCACGCAACGACCAAGTATTTCACGCCACATGCGACGAGATAACTTGCAGCCTGAACCGAGTATCGAACGACCGACTCTGCGCTCTTCGTGCCATACGGAAGCCGCGCCGTGTCGCCCAGATAAATAAAGCTCTCATGCGGCAGCTGCTGTCGCAACGCTCGCAAAACGGTCAAGCCACCGACACCGGAATCGAAAACTCCTATAGGAAGTTGGTGACGGGTGATGGGTGACGGGTGACGGGCAAGCAATGTGTCATTCCGATTTCCTCTATGTTCTGACTCGTCACTCGTCACACGTCACCTGTCACTCACTGATCAATCTTGCGTACGTCGCCGCGTCGATATTGCTTCCACACACAATCAACGCCACGCGCTTGCCGCATAAGGTCGCTTTCAGAGGTCCTCGCAACGCTGCGGTCGCTGCAGCGCCCGCGGGCTCGACGGCAAGTTTCGCATTCCGCAATAGAAAGCGCATCGCGTCTCGCAGTTGCGCATCGCTAACCCGCACGATCTCTTCCACATTGCGGCGGCACATCTCGAAAGATATCGGCAGCGAGTACGGAGCACCTAAGCTATCGGCAATCGTGGCGACGCGTTCTATCGACCGCGGTTCACCGGCCTGAAAACTTCGGTACATGCTGTCTGCGCCTTCGGGCTCGACGCCGAATACGCGGCAAGCGGGATTCAGCAACTTCACCGCCGAAGAGACGCCCGCGCACAAGCCGCCTCCTCCGATCGGAACGAGCACCGCATCCAGATCGGGTAGCTGTTCGCACAGTTCGAGACCGAGCGTCGCGGTACCCATCGCGGTCGTCCGACCCTCGAAAGGATGAATCAGTGTGCGCCCCTCATCCCCAGCAATGCGTTCGACCAACTCGAACCCAGCGTGCGCATTGGGTGCAAACTCGATCTGCGCGCCATATCCCTCGCACAGCGCAATCCTCAAGGAATTGGCCCCGGAAAACATCACGACCTTTGCGTTCACGCCTAACTCGCGTGCAGCAAAGGCCACCGCGATAGCATGATTGCCGGCGCTGATGGCGGTGACGCCGCGCGCAGCCTCTTCTCGCGTCAAGCGCAGCATGTTCAACAACGCGCCTCGCGCTTTGAACGTGCCGGTGAGTTGAAACAGCTCGAGCTTCAGATGGATCTGGGTCTGCAATCCGAACTCTGATTGTGATTCCGTACCGTGCAAGGAATGAATCGGGGTTCGATGCAAACGGGATCCGAGCGCACTCGCAGCGTTCCGAATTTCTTCAATCGTCAAAGGTTCCGACACATTGTTGGTCACGATGGCAACTCACGAGTCAGAAGAGTCCGCGAAGCTCGAATTAAATAGACAGTTGCGACATAACGCCACGGAATGCCACTTCGCATCAGCAGCGGCCCGCGGCATAATGCGCCCGTTGCAAAGAGTGTCGGCGTTCTCAAAAAAAAGAACATCGGTGTTGAACAAAAACGACTACGAAGAGTTGAGGGGTTGAAGATGGAGAGACGCCTTC
Organism: Steroidobacter sp.; assembly: GCA_025929585.1. Lineage (GTDB taxonomy): Bacteria > Pseudomonadota > Gammaproteobacteria > Steroidobacterales > Steroidobacteraceae > Steroidobacter. Next base: position 29,863 of record JAICPY010000040.1, on the reverse strand, counting down.
ACACACGGCATCGCGCACGCACGGCGGTCTACGTCGCTGTACCGGGACGTGCCGGGAAGCTCTGCCGCGCAAGAAATCTGAGCGCAAACGGCGTATTCATCGAAACCGAAAACCTCGGGCTCAAGAAAGGCGCTACGGTTCATTTGGCTTTCGCGATCAATCTGGGAGTCGTAACGAAGATTCACCGTCGCACCGCTATTGTCGCTCACGTTTCCAAAGGCGGCACGGGTTTGATGATGGAGAGCCTCACCGGCACACGTTAAGGACCGTTCGCCCGACGATACTGCGAGCTTGTGTGAGTTTCTTCGCGATTGGACTGAATTAGGGCATACGCTTTCGCATACCTGCAGCGATAATCCAGCCTCCTCCCGACAGATTTCCCTTCGAGGCGCTGCATTATCCACCGATGAATCCTATCCGCGCTCAGAATCGCCCGTCTGCGATCGACTTCGATTTAGCCGGTGCCCTAAAAACACATTTCGGATTCGACGCCTTCCGTCCCGGTCAGCAAGCGATCGTTGCGGATGTCTTGGCAGGCCGCGACGTGTTGGCAGTGATGCCAACCGGCGGCGGGAAATCACTCTGCTTCCAACTTCCAGCCGTCCTTAGGGAAGGGCTGACGCTCGTCGTCTCTCCACTCATTGCCTTGATGCAGGATCAGGTTCGTCTCCTTCAGGCACAAGGCATCTCCGCGACCTTCATCAATTCCAGTTTAGCTCCTGAGGAAGTCAGCAAACGAATCGCTGCGGCTCGAGCCGGCGAATACAAGCTGCTCTATTTGGCACCTGAACGGATATTGCAGGGAGAATTCTTCAATGTCGTATTACCGCGATTGGTCGAATCCCCAGGCGTATGCGCATTGGTGATCGATGAGGCTCATTGCGTGTCCGAGTGGGGCCACGACTTTCGCCGCGAATACCGCCAACTGGCGAGCGTTCGACGGCGGCACAGCTCGATTCCGATCCTTGCTTTCACCGCAACCGCCACTGCTCGCGTGCGGGAAGACGTGCTACAGCAGCTAGCCCTCGAGCACCCCGCGGTGCACATCGCAAGCTTCAATCGCCCGAATCTCTTCTATTCAGTACACGCAAAGAACAAGCAGAGTTATGCGGACTTACTGCAGCGCTGCCAAAACTCTCGGGGTTCCGGAATCGTGTACTGCTTGTCTCGCAAACGAGTGGATGAGCTTACGCAGGCCCTGCGGGCCGACGGCATCGCCGCGCTGCCCTATCACGCTGGACTAGGCAGCGAGGAGCGGCGCGACAATCAAGATGCGTTCATCAACGACGATGTCAAAGTGATTGTTGCAACCATTGCCTTTGGAATGGGCATCAACAAGCCCGATGTGCGCTGGGTTGCACACTATGATTTGCCGCGCACACTCGAGAGCTACTACCAAGAATCTGGGCGGGCCGGAAGAGACGGCGATGATGCGCAGTGCGTTCTTTATTTCAGCGCCGGGGATATCCGTACAGCGGAGTTCTTGATCCAGCAGAAGATCGATCCCATCAGCGGCGAACCGCTGATCGAAGAACAACGGATAGCCAGACAACAATTGCGACAGGTGCTGCGCTACGCCGAGTCGACCGAATGCCGCCGTGCGATTCAACTTGCCTACTTCGGCGAGACCTTCGATCCGCCGTGCGACGGGTGTGACAACTGTAGAACGCCACGCGAGCTCGAGGATCGCACGATCGAAGCACAACAATTCCTTTCTTGTATCGCGCGACTTGCGCAACGAGGAGAGCGATATGGCGCCAGCTATGTCATAGACATCTTGCGCGGCGGTAAGGCGCAAAGAATTCTAAGTAATGGCCACGCACAGCTCAGCGTGTACGGAATCGGCAAGCATCGAAATGTCGCTTCTTGGCGCGAGTTGGCGCGCGCATTATTGCATCAGGCATTCGTGGTGGAGTCGACGGACGGGTATGCGATCTTGAGCTTGAACACGCAAAGCTGGGAGATCCTTCGCGGTGAGCGGAAGGTTCAGGTGTGCGTCACTGCTAGAAGCTCCAATGCTACAAGCGGCAAACCCGAGGCAAGCGAGCTCAGCGAAATCGATGCGATGGTGTTCGAATCTCTACGTGCGTTGCGCAAGCAGATAGCCACAGAGTCGTCAGTACCGCCCTACATCATCTTTCATGACGCCACCTTGAAACGGATGGCCCAGCTGCGGCCGATGGAGCGCGAACAGTTCCTCACCATCCCGGGTGTCGGTCAGAGCAAACTAGAGCGTTACGGCGATCGATTCATCGCCGAGATTCGACGGCACGCGTAAGGGACACTCGCTTCGGACTACCCGATGCGCAAAGGATGCGGCGTCACTGAAGTGCTAAGACCATAGGGCGTCCAGCACCAATGGACCATGCGAATCGTTTCAGCTCAGCACAATGTATCTCCAGAGCGATGCTCGCTCCGGGGGTTTCATGGCGACCAATTTATTGCGCAGTGCGATTCTGGCCTTGAGTTTGTTCGGTACCGTAAACGACATTCGTGCGGAGCAGACTGAGGCGAGTCACTCTCGCTACGTACAAGCTATCTGGCACCTGCAGCAGCTTCAGCTGCACTTTCACAGCTTTCATAATCGATACGCTTGCGATGCGCTGGAGCACAAAATCACGCACATCCTCAAAGCAGTTGGTGCTAGATCCGACGTTGCGGTGAGCGCAGGATGTATGCGGGGTCAATTCTTGAGCGGCGCACAGGTAAACATCGACGTCGCCTCTCCCGTGGCTGCAACAGCTGACAACATCGATCGGGCGACCACGTTCAATGCGCGCGAAAGACTGGTTGGTCGTGTGCGAAAAACTGCACTGCCCACTCCGGCAGACCTCGAACGATTTGGAGCGAGTTGGGAAAACGTTTCGTTGACTCGTGATCGGCAGCTTCACCTGACTACCGCGGACTGCGAGCTGATCGCGGCGCTGAATAAGCAGGTCTTCCCCCAGATGGCGGTGCAACTCAACACGCGCTCGTTCAGCTGTCCCTCTGTCGCGACTCGAGTGCGCCCGCGTGTGGAGGTCGCTGCACTCCTAGCCTCGCCCGTCATACCGATTGCGCGCAACGATAGACTATAAACTGCGTGACAGCGGCTTCACCCGGAGCCATCCATCGTATCTTTCTACGATGAGCGCTGCCGATCCACCGGGAACGAATGAATCGTCTCGTGGGTTTAAGACTCGCCATCGTACGCAATGGCGACCTCTTCGCAGGCTCAACCAGCGCGAAGCTGAGCACGCTTGCCGGATCCGCTCACCGGCATGACACCTGGTAGCTAAGGGACGAGCACTTACTCAGGAGACAATCATGAACAAGCTATCTACCGTTGTCACCGTGGCGGCCGTTGCGATCGTCGGGTCGGCGCTGGCGCAGACGCAAACAGAACCACAGGCGCAGCCCAATCCGGCACCTTCGACCAGTCCGGCTGAAGGAACCGCCGCCGACACTACACCGCCAGGCCAAACCTCGACTCGAGGCACTCCGCGTGATGCGATGCCACAGGCAGGGCCGGCTACGGATCCGAGCGAAGGCACTGCTGCCGACCGCACTCCGCCAACCGATCGCGCACGCGCTGGCGGGACGCTGCATCCGGAGCTCGTAGGAGCCAAAGTGGTCTCTCCCGACAATGCGCCGATCGGCGAGGTCATCGATGTCGTGTTCGATGCCCGCGGGCAACCAGACTACGTCGTCATCGCGAGTGAAGGCGATAACGCAGCAGTGCCGTACAAAACTGCAAGCTCGATGATCGAGAGCGGCAAGGTCATCATCGATGAATCTAAATTACAGGGCGCGCCGAAAGTGCAACAAGGACAGTGGCGAGATCGAACGAAGAACACATGGAAGCAAGCCGCGTCCGACTATTGGGATGAGGGTTGATCGTGTGAAAAGTCCGTAGTCTGCGGCCAGAACGCTCTGGCCTGCAGACTGCGGCTATTCACGTCAAAAGCCGGCCGTGATGCCGACGTAGTACGTGCGGCCCGGTGCGGGCTCGAAGAATCGATCGCTGGCGCCATTCACTACTACAGAGCCGACGTAGTTCTCATCTGTCACATTGTCGATGCGGACGAAACCATTCAAATCCCAATCGCCAAGCCCGCGGTTGAGTCCGGCGTGCAGATTGAGCACGCTGTAGCTATCTGCGAAGTCCGAATTCGCATCGTTCACATACACCTCATCCGTCCAGCGCGCTTCCAGGCCTGTGAACAGGCCGCTAGGCGCGTGACGCCAAGATAAGTCCGCATAGAGTGACTGCCGCGGAACACCGGGGAGCCGAGCACCGCTCAGATCAACACCGCTGAAGTTGATGAAATCCTCGAACCGCGCGCTGGTATAGGTATAAGCAAGCCCCATATCCAAACCGTGCGACGTCGCATATTGGGCCGCGAGCTCCGCACCCTCGCGTCGAGTCTTGGCCGCATTGACGAATGTATTGCGGCCTGGAAATGGCGGCGGACCCGTCACGATGTCGTCCTTCGTGTCAGACCTGAATAGCGTCGCTGTTAGCCGGGTCTTCTCACCCACGAACGCCTTCACACCGGCTTCGTAGTTGGTGCTGATCGCCGCATCCAGCTCAAAGTTCAGTCCGGGCGAGCCATCTGGTCGGTAGGCAAGCTCACTGAACGTCGGCGTCTCGAATGCGCGGCCCGCCGACGCAAATAGATTGACACTGGGCGTGGCTTCGAACAAAAGCCCGATGACAGGCTGAGTGCTTTCATAACTCAGCCTGCCGCTATCATCGGGATTCGGACCAACGATGAAATCATCGTCGATCTCGAAACGCACCTCGCTGTGCCGCACGCCGCCGGAAAACATCCATCGCTCGATCGGCCGCCACTGCGCGATCAAATACTGATTCACACTGTAGACCGTGTCGTCCTCATCACGGCGCAGATCCCCGCGCACACCGCCTACATTGACGAAACCTAGGCGTCTCTCTTTCATCCGATCGTACTCGACGCCCAAGGTCAACTCGTAAGGCGCACCAGCCAGTTCACCTTCGTTATCCCATTGCACTGCGCCACCGCCGAACTTGCGAGCAAGATCAACGACACCGCCCGAGCCGGTCAGCGCGTCGCTGGGATTGGCTAGGAATTGCGTGAGGTCGCGATCGCCGTAATAGCCCATTACGCGAATGCGATTTCGATCGGACAAGGAACGCTCATACGAAGCGCCGCCCTGCACGTGACGAGTCGACTTGCGAGTATTGAGTGCTAGCGCATTCCTGCCCGCCTGCGATGGATCTTCCTCCAGCTGTTCACGGGTCAGTCCCAACGGATCTTGCGTATCCGGTTGATCGAGAAAATTTGCGATCGCCGTGAACGATGAACGTTCATCCGGCGCCACGCGTAACCGCAAATTCGCCACGTCTCGTCGGGCAGCGCTGTGCTCGCGATACCCGTCGGTATCGAAGCGTGAGAGATTTCCGCTCAACTGAGCCGCCCCGAGCCGAGCCGCAAACTGCGAGCCGTATCGGCGGAATCCATCCTCGCCGTAGGTCGTGCTGAGCTCCAAACCGCCCTGTTCGACTTGGTCGTCGCTGACGATTTGGATCACGCCGCCAGAAGAATTGCCGTACAGTGCGGCGAAAGGTCCACGCAAGACCTCCACTCGCGCGGCCCCATCTAAGTCGAATAGACCCGTTTGGCCTTGGCCGTCCGGCATCGTCAGCGGAATGCCGTCTTGGATAAGTCTCACTCCGCGCACCCCGAATGAAGCCCGAGCACCGAACCCGCGCGAGGAGACTTGCAAATCCTGAGCATAGTTCTGCCGGTTTTGCACTACCAAGCCCGGAACCCGCCCAAGGCTTTCGGACAAGTTCACGCGCAGCTTGTGTTCGCTGAGCGTAGCGCCATCGATGGTATCGATAGCGGCCGGCGCCTCGAAAATTGACTGACTCGTTCGCGTCGCCGTGACGACGACGGTATTCGCGGGCTCTGCGGCACTCGCCGCACCCGCCGCGCACAGTAGGACGGCAAAAATCACACTGCTCAATCGTTCGTTCAATATCACTTGGCAACTCGTCCTTAATAGAAACGCTGAAACTCGCAAGTATGGTACGCAAACTGGCGCAGCGTGATCGGGAGTATCAATCGCTCCTATTGCTGGTTGCCTTTGTCGATGATCCAGCCTCGGGTTTGTGCTGCATCGAGGAAGGCACTGATATCGGCTGCCAACGCACCATCCGGCGCACGCTGCGAGGCTTCCGCAATAATTTGTTCTCGAGAGCGCGAGCCATCGCATAGAGCCAGGATTGCGTGAGCACCTTCGTTCAACTGAATCTTTGCGCCTTTGAAAATCAGCATGGGAGGTTTCTGCTGCGCGCTCGCGCGCGCAAGCCGCACACCCACAGCGAGTTGCACGCCGTACGACGTAGGTTTCGGAGCCCGTCTTCTGCTTTCAGTTCTGGCAATCCGCCGCTGGCCGCGATCTGCCACCATGCATCCCTCACACAACCCAATGCGTGACGATGAAGCCCGCACAGAGCTTCCCTGGATCAGGGAACAGAAGCAGATTGCGTGCCAGCAGGCGTAGGAGGAATGTGCTCGAGCTAAAGTACTGGATGAGATCGCTGCACTGCTAGCCCTAAACGCTTGCAGCGCCGGTATAGCGTGTTGCGGCTCACACCAAGACTCTTGGCAGCGTGAGACATGTTTCCATGGCTGTCGCGAATCGCGCGCAACAGGACCTCACGCTCGGCGATGTCGAACGCATCGCAGCCGGATTTCGCGCCGATCTCGGGTGCCGCTGAACTGGCGCTCGTATCCCGATGCGAGTCTCTTGATTCAACGGCGTTGCTGCGCACTTCACTCGGAAGGTCTGACAGTCGTACGACGCCGCCATCGCAAATCGCCAAGGCAGTTCGGATCACATTGCGCAACTCGCGAATATTGCCCGGCCAGGAATAGCTGAGGAGACATTCGAAAGCATCCATCTCGATAGCAGCGGGCCGACCATCGCTCGTCTCGGCGGCCAGGAACTCACGAATCAAACGTTCTTTATCCGTACGCTGTGCGAGCGGCGGGAGCTCGAGCGTGATGCCATTTAAGCGATAGTACAAATCCTCGCGAAAGGTCCCACGCTGAATCATCCCTCGCAAGTTTTGATGCGATGCGCAGATCACATGCAAATCGACCTTCAAAGGTGTTTCTGCGCCGAGGGGCATGACTTCTTGCTCCTCTAGCACCCGCAACAGGCGGGTTTGCAACAGCAGGGGCATGTCGCCGATTTCATCCAGGAACAACGTGCCGCCCGAAGACTGAAGGATCTTGCCTTTCATGCCTTCCTTGCGTGCGCCGGTGAAAGCTCCGGGCCGATAGCCGAACAACTCGCTTTCGATCAGAGATTCTGGAATCGCCGCACAATTCAACGCGACGAACGGCTTGTCGGCTCTTCCGCTTGCAGCGTGTAGCGCACGCGCGAATGCTTCCTTTCCTGCGCCTGTAGGTCCCTGAATCATCACTGGCACTTGTGAGGATGCGACCCGGCGAGCACTGCGCACGTTGCGAAGCATCTGCGGATCATCGCCTGCCAATTCTTCCAACTTCAGGGCGCTCTTGCGAGCAATCGACGGCGCCAACTGAAGCACGGAATGAGCCGCCGCGCTCGATCGCGACAGGGCGACGGATGGTCGAGCCGCGACGTCGTGACCCAGACTCGCGAAGAAGCGTCGTCCCGAGAATGTATCGCGCACCGTCAGCAATCCGTTGCGAGTGGCGTACTCGGCTCCAAGTATTTCATCGGGACGAATATCGAAGACTTCATCGATTCGACGACCGATCAGCTCGTCGCGATGTCTCGCCCCGAGCAGGCGCACCGCCGTGCCATCGACCGAAAGGACTTTCGCATCACACCCTAGAGCGATCGCACCGTCGTGTTGAAGGTTTACGAGCTCGGGTCGCGCGTGAAAACGCAGTATCGTCGTTTCGCGAAAATGACGCAGGAAAACGCATTTCTCGATCAACCGCGCCGACAGATTCACGAGCGCCATCGTGTGAGCCTGACTCACTCGCGTATCGCGAGCATCCAGCGTCGATGCATCTAGAACCGCGAGCAATGAACCGGAAGGATCGCAGATCGGAGCCGCCGAACAGGAAAGACCGATGTGGCAGCCTTGAAAATGCTCATCGAGATGCACGGTCATCGCGCGCTTTTCGGCGATGCATGTGCCCATACCGTTCGTGCCCTGCGAAGGCTCGCTCCAGTCCGCGCCGATCAGCAGGCCCGCGGAATGAAAAGTTCTGGCAAGCGTCGGCTCGGCTTTTTCGTAGAGGATGATTCCGCTCGCGTCGGTGAGCAGCAATGCATATCCGGATCCGGCGATGTGTTCGTAGAGCCAATCGATTTCCGCGGAGGCGATTTGCACGAGCTCGGCGTGCCGCTCTCGCAAATCCTTCAGCACATGCAAATCGACCACTGAGGCCGGCTGAGTTTGTGCGGGATCGAGCTCGTAATCCTCGACGCAACGACGCCAGGATTTCGCGATCGCAGAGCTCAGCGCGGCGTTTCGCGAGGACGATTGTTTGTCCGCTCCGCGCACGAAGCGCAGCACGTCCGCAGCATGCTGTGTGGCAGTTGGCTCCTGCATTCCCCCGGCCTCGTGGGTCACCATCGACCCTGCTCTTCGGTTCTATCCGTTCATATCGGCGCCCACTTCCTGTGAGCCTGCGCGCATTCTATACACGCCCAACCGTGTTTGCCGACTGTACCACCTGTACCACGTGCGCCGCGACAGTGTCATGCGTTTCGCACACTCTCGCTGCAGGGCGACTCGGACGAGCGAGCACGCCCTCCTCCCTTCACGGAATCTTGCACATACAAACGCCGAGCCGATGGCCGGCATGCTGCAAATGTCGCGCAAAAAAACCTACTGGCATAACGCTTGCTTGACCTCGGCGCCCCACTTACATCCACATGCCACGTGCCTCTCCATCGCTGATGCGGGAGGTACCTGCTTCAGGGAGCAGCTCCATGCCGGCGAAACAACGGAAGAACGGGCTTGACCACTCAACAGCATACGCATTTACCGCGATGCTGGGCGCGCTAAGCCTGGGCGCGACTGCGGAAGCCGTCGAGGTGACCGCAGGTGATTGGAAGTTCACAGCGAACGGTAACGTCAACGTCCATTACATTCGCGCAAGCTGCGAGAGCGACACAGCTGATCCAGTCGGCGGTGGCCTAGCGTGTATCGGCACTGCCGGGGAAGACGACACCTCCTCGATCAGCAATGGCCTGTTGCCGGCTGCGTTGGCACTGGGCGTGTCGACCACGCAAAACGGCTACGACATCGGCGTGACGTTCGGTTTTTATCCCGGAATCAGCACGAACGACGGCAGTCCGAATCTCGGCCAGGGCGCTGCGCTTCGAAACACTGCGCTGGGTACGACTGGATTGGATATTCGTCAAGTGTTCATGACGTTTGGCAACGACGACATGGGCACCTTCATGCTCGGCCGTAACATCGGGTTGTTCGGTGCAGATGCAATTCTGAATGACATGACTTTGCCTGGCGTAGGCGCAGCAAACGGCAACTACGCGACTCCTTCGAACACCTCGTTGGGTTCGATCGGGTTGGGCTATATCTACACGGATTGGCTCGGGCAGATCAATTACACGACGCCCGACTTCAATGGGTTGAAGTTCACGATCGGCATTTTCGATCCACTAGAGCCAATCGTGCAAAACGTCGCGGTACCGGAATCCAGCCCTGGTTTTCACGGCAAAGTCGCCTACACGACAGGCCCGGTTTATTTGTCGGCGACATTCATCACGCAGCAGCATGAAGGCGCAACCGATGCGCAAGACTTCGATAGCTTCGGTTTCGATGTCGGCGGCAAGGTGACGTTCGGCGCGTTCGAATTTCTTGCGTGGTACTACCAAGGCGAAGGAATGGGCACGACTGCGCTGTTTCTGAACTCGGATGATCGTGCGGGTAATGAGAGAGACTCGGACGGCTTTCTTGCGCAAATCACCTACAAGCTCGGCAACACCAAGCTCGGCCTCAACTATGGTGAGAGCAACCTCGATCTCGCCTCGGGAGAGGCACTTTCCGATCTTGTCAAAACAAATAAGAAGTACACACTCGGCGCCTACCATTCACTGACAGAGAACTTCACGCTGCTGGCTGAGTTCACCGACGTCAATGCCGAGGCGCATAGTGGCATCGAGAATGACAGTAATAATTTCAATATCGGCGCGTACTTTTCGTTCTGAGGACCTATCGAGTAATGACCTTCGCGATTCGACGACGATCTGCACTGGCCTGTTTCCTCCTCCTCGCTCTGCCCGCGTTGTCAGCACACGCGGGCAGAGCCTATGTTTCCAACGAGGATGGCCAGAGCGTTTCGGTCCTCGACACTGACAAAGCTGAAGTCATCGCCACGATCTCAGTAGGCAAACGTCCGCGGGGGCTGAAACTCAATGCGGACGGCACTCTCCTGTATGTCGCGGTAAGCGGTTTACCGAAATGTCCGCCCACCGTTCCAGATGAGGAATGCGCAAAGCTCGAGCGCGATCTCGCCGCTGACGGCATCGCCGTTGTGGACACGCGCCAGAACAAACTATTGAAGGTGCTCAAAGCAGGCTCGGATCCAGAGCAGTTCGATTTGAGCAAAGACGGCAAGCGGATGTTCGTGGCGAACGAAGATATCGCGACGACTTCCGTCGTGGATACCGGGAGCGGCGAAGTCATCGAGCGCGTGGCGGTCGGAAAGGAACCCGAAGGCGTCGTCGTATCCCCGAATGGTCGGTGGGTTCTAGTCACCAACGAGTCCGACAACGCCGTGTCGATCATCGACGCATCCACTCTGAAGGTGCTGCGCTCCGTCAAAGTGGGGCATCGTCCGCGCGATGCGGCATTCACGCCTGACAGTAAAACCGCTTACGTTTCAGGTGAATTCGATGCGTCGTTGTATCGCATGGCGGTGCCGGAAGGTGAGCCCGTCGAGCGAGTGCTACAGATGCGCAAGGAAGCGCGACCGATGGCTGTGATCTTGGATACCCCACGAAACAGGATCTACATGACGACGGGTCGCGGGCGAACCGTGGCCGTCATCGACTTGAAGAGCTCGAAGCTTCTCAAAGAAATCGAAGTAGGCACTCGGCCCTGGGGAATGGCCATGAGTGAGGACGGCCGCTTCTTATATACGGCGAACGGCCCATCCAACGATATCAGCGTCGTCGATACGAAGAACCTCACGGTCATCAAACGCATCGCCGTTGGCAAGACGCCGTGGGGCGTCGTCCTTGGCCCCACCCCCGCTGCGCAGAATAAATCGTGATGGCGCGTCTTTTACTGGGAGATCCCGCAGTGCTTCGAGGCTTCGCCTTCGAGCGCCTTGAAATCCTTGGCCATCTTCTTGCCGTGCTCCGGATCGCGAAACAACCCGCCGCGCTCCCCAGCCAACGAGGCATAACGAGAAAACGTGGAAGCTTCGACGAATTCGTCGTAGCTCAACCTCTTTGCGATTTCATCGATCACGCACGAGCACTGATAAAGGCTCGCGAGCTTGCCATCGCTTTTGGTGAGGCACTCCTGCACGTACTCGACACGCGCCAGCGTCGGGTAATCGTGTTTGGTCTGCTCCTCACCGATCGCAAGTGGCGAGAACGCATAAAGCGTGATCGCACCGAGCAAGGCGAGTGCAGTTCGAGCGTGGCATAAGGATTGCATTAGCATGCATAGTCTCCCTTTGATGTGTCATCAGGCCTCATTTCACGTGAGCATGAGGAAATGGATATGAACTCTCAGCGTCATCTGATTCTAGTCGCGATCGCGGCGTCCGTTACGGGCGCTTCGATAAACCTTGCCATGGCAACAGACCTTGAAGATGCCATGGCCAAGTCCTCCAACTGGGCAGCGCAAGCGGGCGATTACGCCAATCACCGCTACAGCGAGCTCAAACAAATCAATGCAAGCAATGTCGGAAATTTGCAAGTCGCATGGACGATGTCCACTGGCGTATTGCGCGGACACGAAGGATCACCGCTCGTCATCGGCGATACGATGTTCGTGCACACTCCGTTCCCGAACAATGTGTACGCCGTCAATCTGAAGGATCAGTCGTTCAAATGGAAATACGAGCCGAAACAGGACACGAGCGTGATACCTGTGATGTGCTGCGATACGGTCTACCGCGGTTTGGCATACAGCCACGGTAAGATCTTCTTGCAGCAGGCGGATACGACTCTGGTCGCGCTCGATGCGAACAGCGGCAAGGTCGTTTGGACTGCCAAGAATGGCGATCCGAAGATCGGCGAGACCAACACCAACGCTCCGCACGTCTTCAAGGACAAGGTCATCACCGGTATCTCCGGCGGTGAGTTCGGCGTACGTGGTCGCTTGATCGCCTACGACGTCAACACCGGCAAGAAGGTGTGGACAGCATGGAGCACAGGCCCTGACAACGAGTTGCTCGTCGACCCACAGAAGACGATGACTTGGGTGAACGGCAAGCTGGCGCCCGTCGGCAAGGATTCATCCATCAAGACTTGGGAAGGCGACCAATGGAAGTTGGGCGGCGGCACCACCTGGGGCTGGTTCTCCTACGATCCGAAGCTCAACCTGGTGTACTACGGCACCGGCAACCCGGGTACTTGGAATCCTGCCCAGCGTCCTGGCGACAACAAATGGTCAATGACCCTCTTCGCACGTGACCTGGATACAGGCATGGCGAAATGGGCCTACCAGATGACGCCACACGATGAATGGGACTATGACGGCGTGAACGAAAACTTGCTCGTGGACATCAACCACAAGGGCAAGCAAGTGCCGGCAGTCGTCCACTTCGATCGCAATGGCTTCGGGTACACCTTGAATCGTGCCACGGGCGAGTTGCTCGTCGCAGAGAAGTACGATCCAAAAGTGAACTGGGCCTCGAAGGTCGACATGAAGACGGGTCGTCCGATCGTCGACAAGAAGTACTCGCCGGGTACCACAGGTCCGGATGTCAACGTGAAAGACATCTGCCCAGCGGCACTGGGATCGAAGGATCAGCAACCAGCAAGCTTCGATCGCAAGTCAGGTCTGATCATGGTTCCGACGAATCATGTGTGCATGACCTACGAGCCATTCGAAGTGGAATACACCGCAGGTCAACCGTATGTCGGTGCGACATTGACGATGTATCCAGCACCAGGCAGCCACGGCGGCATGGGTAACTTCATCGCATGGGATCCTTCTGCCGGCAAGATCGTCTGGTCGAAGCCAGAGCGCTTCTCGGTGTGGTCAGGCGCATTGACGACTGCAGGCGATGTAGTGTTCTACGGCACGCTCGAAGGCTACATCAAAGCCGTGAGCACGAAGGACGGCAAGGAGTTGTGGAAGTTCAAGACTCCATCGGGAATCATCGGTAACGTGTTCACCTACGAGTTCGGCGGCAAGCAGTACGTAGGCGTCTACTCCGGTATCGGCGGTTGGGCCGGCATCGGTATGGCAGCAGGTCTTACTGAATCCACCGAAGGCCTCGGCGCCGTCGGCGGTTACAAAGATCTTGCGAAGTACACGACTCTCGGTGGATCTCTGTTCGTGTTCGCAGTTCCGTAAATCGGATCTGAACATACGCAGAGCACAGCGGTCCTAGTTCGCTGTGATATCAAACAACCGTATGCCGGGCGCTTGGCCGCCCGGCATACGCGTCCCAACTGACGAGGCCACATGATGCGACGATATACCGGTGCGCTGCCTTTGCTCGCAGTAACGGTCGCGATTTCCACCGCAGTGTTTTCTGAGAACGCTGCACCCTCCTCGAAAGACGAAGCGAAGACAGGTGCCATCTACACAGTGGAGGGCGATGGCACGCAGGTCGATGCACAAACTCTTGCCGGCTGGAAGACATGGCGCGCGCTTGCATGCGAGCGCTGTCACGGCGCGGAGCAAGAAGGCATGGTCGGCCCTTCACTGATCGCCTCCATGAAAGTGCTCTCTAAGGAAGACTTCCACAGCACGATCATGAATGGACGAATCGAAAAGGGAATGCCGCCTTTCAACGGCAGCGCGATGATGCAGAAGAACTGGGAAGGCCTGTACGCTTATCTGAAGGGCCGTTCGGATGGCAAGATCAAACCCGGCCGTTTGACTGAAATCGGTAAGTAGCAGGATTCGATGCGATGGCGAAACGATATGGAACGTTTGTTACGATTCTTACGCTGTGTGGCGCACTCGCCGCCGGCGCGCTCGCCGCGCAATCCGACGAAGCTGTGCTGAAGGTCTGTTCCGATCCGAATAATCTTCCTTTGTCTCATCGCAGCGGCGAAGGTTACGAGAACAAGATCGCGGCAGAGCTCGCACGCGATCTGGGGCGCAAGCTCGAATACACGTACTTTCCTCAACGCATGGGCTTCGTGCGCAACACCTTGCGCAAGCAAGACCCAAACACGCGGGAATTTGCGTGCGACGTGATCATCGGTGTGCCCGCAGGCTACGAGCTTACGGCGACGACTAAGCCCTACATGCGCTCCACGTACGCGCTGGTCTTCCCTGTTCAAAAGGGTCTGGAGAACCTGCGCAGTCCGGATGACTTACTCGCGCTGCCGGAGAAGCAACTGCATTCGCTTCGTATCGGTGTGTTCGTGCAATCACCCGGTGCGGATTGGCTGCTGCGAAACAGAATGCTGCAGCAAGCAGTGTCGTATGCGCAGCAAAGCGGCGATCCGGATGAGAATCCGAATTCGATCATCGAGCGCGAGCTCAAAGCCGGCAACATCGATGCCGCGATCGTATGGGGCCCAATCGCGGCCCATCTGGTTCGCAAGCATTCAGGCACGCCAGTGTGGCGAGCGGTCGCATTCACCGGAGATTCCCAGATCAAATTCGATTTTCAGATTTCGATGGGCGTGCGATACGGCGAGAAGGAATGGAAGGATTCGCTAGATCAGTGGATCGCAACTCACCGTCAACGCATCGATGAAATATTGATCAGCTTCGGCATTCCGCTGCTCGATGAAAGCGGGAAGCTCGCCTCGGGATTTCCGACGCAAGACATCGCACATGCCGGAAGCCCGCAGGAGCGCAGCCTCTCGCAACTGGTCTCCAAGCGACACGAATCTCCATAAGCGAAGCGAAGTTCGAGGATTACGATGAAAACCAAGGCAGCCGTTGCTTACGCCGCGGGCAAACCACTTGAGATTGCGACTGTCGATCTCGACGGCCCACGCGCAGGTGAAGTTCTGGTCGAGATCAAGGCGACCGGCCTGTGTCATACGGATGAGTTCACTCGCTCGGGTGCTGACCCGGAAGGCTTATTTCCCGCCATTCTGGGCCACGAAGGCGCAGGCATCGTCGTCGATGTCGGTCCAGGCGTGACCTCACTTCGCAAGGGCGATCACGTGATTCCGCTCTATACGCCTGAATGTCGCCAGTGCAAATCTTGTTTGTCACGCAAAACGAATCTGTGCACCGCGATCCGCGCGACCCAGGGCAAAGGGCTGATGCCCGATGGAACGAGTCGGTTCTCTATCGGCAAGGACTTGATCCACCACTACATGGGTTGCTCGACGTTCTCGAACTTCACGGTGCTGCCCGAGATTGCCGTTGCAAAGATTCGCGAGGACGCGCCATTCGACAAGGTCTGCTATATCGGATGCGGTGTCACAACCGGCATCGGTGCCGTGATCAACACCGCAAAAGTCGAGCCAGGCGCGAACGTCGTGGTATTCGGCTTGGGTGGCATCGGCCTGAACGTCATCCAAGGCGCGCGCCTTGCAGGCGCGAACAAGATCGTCGGCGTGGACATCAATCCGCGTCGTAAAGAGCTTGCCGAAAAATTCGGCATGACTCATTTCGTCAATCCCAAAGAAGTCGGCGGCGATCTGATTGCCCACTTGGTAAACGTCACCGATGGCGGCGCAGACTACAGTTTCGAGTGCGTCGGCAACGTAGATTTGATGCGCCAGGCATTGGAGTGCTGCCACCGCGGTTGGGGTGTCTCCGTGATCATCGGCGTCGCCGGTGCGGGCCAGGAAATCAAGACGCGGCCGTTTCAATTGGTCACCGGCCGCGTATGGAAAGGCACGGCATTCGGCGGTGCTCGCGGTCGCACCGACGTACCGAAGATCGTCGACTGGTACATGGAAGGGAAAATCAATATCGACGATCTCATCACTCACACCATGCCATTGGAGAAGATCAACGATGGCTTCGATCTGATGCACAAGGGCGAGTCGATTCGCAGCGTTGTGATGTTCTAAAGACGGGTGCGAAAGGCTTCAAGTCGAAACAACGGAGAATTCATTTATGAGCATCTCACTTCATCCCTCGATCGATAACGGCGTGCAGCCAGGGGATCCAAACTTCAAGGGCGGCACTCTCAAGTGCTTGTGCAAAGAATCGCCGGTCGTCGTCCAGCTGGACGGCAATGTCGCGTTCAATCACGCTTGCGGCTGCACGAAATGCTGGAAGCCTCAGGGCGCACTGTTTTCCGTCGTCGCCGTGATTTCCCGCGACAAAGTGAAAGTGACCCAGAATGCGCAGAAGCTGAAGATCGCCGATCCTGCGGCCGTGATCCAGCGCTACGCGTGCACGGGATGCGGTGTGCACATGTACGG
This sequence comes from Steroidobacter sp., assembly GCA_025929585.1. Classification (GTDB taxonomy): domain Bacteria; phylum Pseudomonadota; class Gammaproteobacteria; order Steroidobacterales; family Steroidobacteraceae; genus Steroidobacter. The sequence goes on along the minus strand of JAICPY010000040.1, from coordinate 13,324 downwards.
CCGGATCGAGAACAAGAACCATCCGTTCTACGGATTGGATTTCGTTCATGTCGAGCTGTCGCAAGAGAAAGGCTGGTCAGCCCCTGAGTTTGCGGCGTTCGTGTCTTCGATTATCGAAGCCGGAGCGAAGCCCGAGCAGATGGGTGCGGTACGTGCACGGCTCAAAGAGCTGAAGCTGGAACCGTACGATTGCTTGTCGCCGGCCTTGATGGACCTGATCGCCACCCATACGGCGAAGGCCAAGGGCGTTCTGGCCGCTTGAGGTCGATGCCGCTCGAGGTTGATGCCACTCGAGGTTGATGAAGTTGACGGTCGACGCTTGGACGATTCTTGAGACGATCTTGGGACGATTCTTGAGGCTAGAGCAGCTTTCCCCTCTCTTGCCAAACGTGCCAGCGTCGACCGTCAGCGAACTTTGTCGATTGCGCCGTGCGTACCCTCACGGCATTCACCGGGATTCCACTGCTTGACCCCGACCTCCCATCCGCTGTCGAATAACCATTGTCGTGAACACCACGCCTGCACGACCTGAACTACTGGACGCACACACTCGCGAGCAGATCGATCTCGCGCTAGCACAGTATCAATCTCAGCCGGGCCCCCTGCTGCAAGTTCTGCACGCGGTGCAGCACAGGCTCCGATACATTCCGGACGCCGCGATACCGATCATCGCTACCGCGCTCAACTTGTCGCGCGCGGAAGTGCACGGTGTCGTCACGTTCTATCACTATTTCCGCCGGCACCCGCCGGGCGAGCACATCGTTCAAATTTGCCAGGCTGAATCCTGCAAAGCGATGCGTGGCGATGAGCTGAATGCACATGCGAAGCAACGCTTGAAGGTTTCGTTTCATCAAACCACCGCCGACGGACAATTTACGCTCGAGCCTGTCTACTGCCTGGGCAATTGCGCTAATTCGCCCGCCTTGATGATCGACACGGAGCTGCATGGTCGAGTCGATGCAGAAAAGTTCGACGCGCTGATCGCGGCCAAGAGCGCCGCGAAGGAACACGATTGAAGATGCGAACAACGGTGTACGTACCTCGTGATGCGGCCGCTCTTTCGAACGGCGCTGAGGCTGTCGCTGCGGCCATTGCAGCCGAGGCGACCAAACGAGATCTGCCGATTCGCATCATTCGCAACGGCACGCGCGGACTGAATTGGCTCGAGCCGCTGGTCGAGGTTGCCACTGCGCAGGGTCGTCACGCATACGGGCCAGTCACGCCGAAAGATGTCGAGAGCTTATTCAACTCGGATTTTCTCGCCGCCGGTACCCACCCGCTGCACCTTGGGCCTACGGAGGAGATTTCCTATTTGAAGAGTCAGCAGCGCCTGACCTTCACGCGCGTAGGCGTCATCGATCCGGTGAGCCTCGAGGACTATCAAGCGCACGATGGTTACGCGGGACTTCGCCGCGCGCTGGAGATGGCGCCGACGCAAATCGTTCAAGCCGTCACGGATTCAGGATTGCGCGGTCGGGGCGGAGCAGCGTTTCCCACAGGCATCAAGTGGAAAACGGTGCACGATCAATCCGCCGCGCAGAAATACGTCACGTGCAACGCAGATGAAGGCGATTCGGGAACGTTCGCAGATCGCATGCTAATGGAAGGCGACCCCTTCATGCTCATCGAAGGGATGACGATTGCGGGTATTGCTGTCGGTGCGACGCGTGGTTTCATTTACTTGCGCGCGGAGTATCCACACGCACATCGCGCACTCAACGAGGCGATCGCGGCGGCGTATGAAGCCGGCTATCTCGGCCGGGATGTTCTGAGCTCCGGCAAGACTTTCGACCTGGAAGTCCGCCTCGGCGCCGGAGCCTATATCTGCGGTGAGGAAACCTCGATGCTCGAAAGCTTGGAAGGCAAACGCGGCGAAGTGCGCGTGCGCCCTCCTCTGCCCGCCATCAAGGGATTGTTTGGACAGCCGACGATCGTGAACAACGTGATCTCGCTCGCCAGCGTGCCCGTCATCCTTCACAAAGGCGCGGAGTTCTACAAGAACTTCGGCGTGGGCAAATCGCGCGGCACGATTCCTTTGCAGCTCGCAGGCAACATCAAACGCGGCGGCTTGTATGAGCGCGCCTTCGGAATGACTTTACGAGAGTTGCTTTATGACTTCGGCGGGGGCTCTGCGACAGGCCGTCCGATCCGAGCCGTCCAGGTCGGCGGACCGTTGGGCGCTTATATCCCCGAGTCTCAATTCGATACTGCAATCGACTACGAAGCTTTGTCGGGAATCGGCGCACTGCTCGGTCACGGTGGCGTTGTCGCCTTCGATGACACGGCCGATATGGCGAAGATGGCGCGTTATGCGATGGAATTTTGTGCGGTGGAATCCTGCGGCAAATGCACGCCCTGTCGCATCGGGTCCACCCGGGGCGTGGAACTCATGGACCGAATCCTTGCCAACGTGGATCGCGAACGCAATCTGCAGCTGATCGATGAGCTCTGCGAGACGATGCTGCACGGATCTCTTTGCGGCTTGGGTGGTATGACGCCGTTCCCCGTGCAGAGCGCGATGAAGTATTTCCCCGAGGATTTTCGCCGTAGCGTGCAATGAGCACGTGACTTATCTCGTTCCTCGGCCGTTAATAGGTGCTTGCAGCTTTAATTTTCGAGTATTGCCATGTACGCCATTGACTACATCGATCCGGGCACGCCGGAAAGCACAGAAACGCAGTCGGTCACGCTAGAGATCGATGGCCAAGAAGTGACGGTGCCGGAAGGCACGTCCATCATGCGCGCCGCCTCGATGCTCGGGAATCGAATTCCCAAGCTCTGCGCGACCGGCACATTGAAGGCGTTCGGGTCTTGCCGACTGTGTCTGGTCGAAATCGAAGGGCGTAAAGGTTATCCCGCTTCATGCACCACGACAGTCGCCTCAGGCATGAAGGTGCGCACGCATAGCGAGAAGATCGAGCAACTCCGAACGAACGTTCTGGAGCTGTACGTCTCGGATCATCCGCTCGACTGCGATACGTGTCCCGGCAATGGGCATTGCGAGTTGCAGGATATGGCGGAGGTCGTCGGTGTCACTGAATCGAGATACAGCGTCAAGGGCGGACGCACCCATCAGGACACCCCTAAGGACATCAGCAATCCTTACTTCGCCTTCGATCCGGATCTGTGCATCGTTTGCTCTCGATGCGTACGAGCCTGCGATGAGGTGCAAGGAACATTCGCGCTGACGATCGACGGGCGCGGATTCGACTCGAAAGTCGCTGCCAGCCAGGACGAGTCGTTCTTGGCATCCGAATGCGTCTCTTGCGGCGCCTGCGTGGAGTCATGCCCGACGGCCGCGTTGTCCGAGAAATCCTTGATTGCACTCGGACAACCCGAGAAGACCGTGACCACCACATGCGGTTACTGCGGCGTCGGTTGCACCTTCCGCGCAGAGATCAAGGACGAGGTGGTCGTGCGCATGGCGCCGAACCGCGATGGTCGTGCGAACCAAGGGCATGCGTGCGTGAAAGGCCGCTTCGCGTACGGCTACGCGACGCATGCCGATCGCATTTTGAAGCCGATGATCCGCAAAAAGATCAGCGATCCTTGGCACGAGGTTAGCTGGGAAGAAGCGATTTCCTACGCGGCATCCGAGATCAAGCGCATTCAAGCCACTTACGGCAGGGATTCCGTCGGCGGCATCACTTCTTCACGTTGCACGAACGAAGAAACGTTCCTGGTGCAGAAGCTCGTCCGCGCTGCGCTCGGCAACAACAACGTCGATACGTGCGCTCGCGTCTGCCACTCTCCGACCGGTTATGGCCTGAAACACACGATTGGCGAATCGGCGGGTACTCAAGAATTCGCGTCGGTGATGAAGTCCGATGCCATCGTCGTGATCGGCGCCAACCCGACCGAAGGTCATCCGGTATTTGCATCGCAAATGAAGCGCCGGCTGCGTCAAGGCGCGAAGCTCATCGTGATCGATCCGCGCGAGATCTCGCTGGTTCGTTCACCGCATGTCTCGGCTGATTATCACTTACAGCTTCGTCCCGGCACGAACGTAGCCATCATCAATGCGCTCGCACATGTCATCGTGACCGAGGGCCTCGCTAAGGATGCCTATATCCACGATCGCTGCGAAGCTGAGTCGTACGAGCATTGGAAGAAATTCGTTTCGGATCCGAAGAACTCTCCCGAGACAACCGAGGAGATCACCGGCGTGCCCGCATCATTGGTGCGCGGTGCCGCACGCTTGTACGCAAGCGCGTCCAATGGCGCCATTTACTATGGCCTCGGCGTCACCGAACACAGTCAGGGCACGACGATGGTAATGGGCATCGCCAATCTCGCTATGGCGACCGGCAACCTGGGTCGCGAAGGCGTAGGCGTCAATCCGCTGCGCGGCCAGAACAACGTGCAAGGTTCCTGTGACATGGGCTCCTTCCCGCATGAGTTCAGCGGCTACCGTCATGTCTCGGACGATGCAGTTCGCGCCCTCTTCGAATCTTCTTGGGGCGTGCAGCTCGAATCCGAGCCGGGGCTGCGAATTCCGAACATGTTCGAGGCCGCGATGGATGGCAGCTTCAAGGCGCTATACATCCAGGGCGAAGACATGGCTCAGTCCGATCCCAATACACAACATGTGATCGCGGCGTTCACGGCCATGGAATGCGTGATCGTTCAAGACCTATTCTTGAATGAGACTGCGAAGTACGCGCATATCTTCTTGCCGGGTTCCTCGTTCCTGGAGAAAGACGGCACCTTCACGAATGCCGAGCGCCGTATTTCTCGCACCCGCAAGATCATGGCGCCCCTAGGCGGATATCAGGACTGGGAAGTCACGATGTTGTTGTCGAATGCTCTGGGTTATCCGATGAGCTACAGCCATCCTTCCGAGATCATGGATGAAATCGCTCGTCTCACGCCGACTTTTGCAGGCGTCACGTACGACAAGCTCGATCGCCTCGGCAGCATCCAATGGCCTTGCAACGAACAGACGCCGGAAGGCACGCCGACCATGCACGTGGGCGAATTCGTGCGCGGCAAGGGCAAGTTCTATGTGACCGAGTATGTGCCTACCGAAGAGCGCACAACCTCGCGCTTCCCGCTATTGCTGACGACGGGCCGTATCCTCACGCAGTACAACGTCGGAGCCCAGACGCGGCGCACACATAACGTGCTCTGGCACGATGAAGACCGATTGGAGATTCATCCTCACGATGCGGATACCCGAGGAATCGCTGATGGCGATTGGGTCGGCATTGCAAGCCGCGCGGGTGAGACGGTCATGCGCGCAATCATCACCGAACGCGTGCAGCCCGGCGTCGTCTACACGACCTTCCACTTCCCGGAATCGGGCGCGAACGTCGTCACGACCGACAACTCGGATTGGGCAACGAACTGCCCCGAATACAAAGTGACCGCGGTGCAAGTCATCAAAGTCACGCAGCCCTCGGAGTGGCAGAAGCGCTATCACGAAATCACGGCGCAGCAACGCATCAAACGGCGCGCTGGTGTGGGACGCGTGCAGTAGACACCGACATTGCATGAGGGTCCCAAGCAGCCGCGATGTCGAGGTCGATCGTTGGCGAGATGACAAGCTAGAGCACGTCATCGATCGGGTCGCCGAAGAAGTGCCGGTGGCGCTCACGTATCACGGCGTGTCGCACGTCGTGATGCTGGCGACCCCGGCGGATTTGGAAGACTTAGCGGCGGGATTCACGCTCAGTGAGAGCATTGTCGGCACGCCCGAGGAAATCAGGTCGGTCGAGATGCAGGAACGCGACGATGGTTCATTCGAAGTGCGTATCGGCATCACGGCGGAACGCTTCTCGGGATTGCTAAGACGCGAGCGCAACATCAGCGGACGAACAGGTTGTGGCCTGTGCGGGGCTGCCACTGTTGAGGAAGCGATTCGTGACCCCGTCAACGTGTCGCAAGGCATCGAGCTCACGAGCGTCGAGCTCCATGCCGCCCTCGAGGATTTGCGAGCGCATCAACGCGTAAACGCGCAGACCGGCAGTGTGCACGCAGCCGCCTGGGTCGTACCCGGCAAAGGCATTCAGATCGTGCGTGAGGATGTTGGCCGCCATAACGCACTGGACAAAGTGATTGGCGCGTTGATCCGCAAACGAGAAGATCCATCGAAGGGTTGGTTTCTGATCACCAGCCGCGCGAGTTACGAGATGGTCCAGAAAACGACGACAGTCGGCGTCAGCTTATTGGTTGCGGTCTCGGCGCCGACTGCGTTCGCGGTTCGCCTCGCGCAAGCCGCGGGACTTACGCTCATCGGCTTTGCACGCCAGAACCAACATGTGATTTACGCCCACCCTTCGCGCCTGATTACCTAACATCACCTAAGTACGTTGCACTATGCACAGCGAATACCTTGTCCGCATGGCGAATGACATCGGCCATTTCTTCGCAGCGGAGCCTGATCAGAACGAAGCCACGCAGCACATATTGGCGCACATCAAACGATTCTGGGATCCGCGCATGCGCGCACAAATCATTGCGCACTATCGCGCGGGCGGCGAAGGGTTGAACGGCATCGTTCGCTCCGCGGTGGAGGCACTCGCCCAAGAAGCGGCCGCGCAAGGAAAATAGCGGAAATCTGCTCGAGCACTTCCAATACCTGCTCGATTCTTCAACAACTCTAAAGCTAAGGAGAGATTCAGATGGCTCAGCTCGTGGTGCTCTATAAGAAGGCGCAGAACACAGCCGCGTTCCACTCCCATTACAGTGCTACCCATGCTCCGTTGGCGAAGAAAATCCCTGGACTACGCGACTATCGAATCAGCGCAGGTCCGGTCTCCACGCCTCAAGGCGACTCATCTTACGAGCTCGTGGCCGTATTGACCTTCGATTCGCTGGATGCCCTGAAGCGGGGCCTAGGCTCTCCTGAAGGACAAGCGGCCGCCGGCGATTTGGCAAATTTCGCGCAAGCCGGCGTGGAGTTGTTGATGTTCGACTCGAAGCCAGCCTGAGACGCGCCGCACATCGAATAGCCTCGAAGTGAAACGCGGAGCTGCCTTCGCGTTACTCAAGTGATAGGTCCACCCCTATCACTTTGAGATGCTCGCCATGCGTGACTCGCCTGAAATCTCGGCTTCAGCTCTATCTATCACCGATTCCACACCGCAACCGGCACGGGATCGTTTCACCGGCTTCGATCCTCATTGTCTATTTCTTCGCTACCGCTTGTACACGACCTGCAATGGATCGTGTGAGACGGGATGCGAGTGTGGGTGAGACGGAAAGTGATGAGGTGATAAGGTGATAAAGTGATATGGACAGCGGAAGATTCGCGGCACGGCCTTCTGTCGCTCATCACTTCATCACCTGATCACCTCCCTCTACGGAACCTCCATACCGATCAAGGTATTCAATATACCCGGTGCCTAAAAAGTAGCCGCCCGTAGTTAGAGAGTTGACTGTTGACGGTTGACCGTCCGATGAGGCGCCAACGCCGGCCGTCAACCGTCAACTGTCAACCGTCACCCGCCGCATAAATAGCGGCATTGGTGTCCAGGAGACAGTCATGAGCCAGTACCAGATCGCCGTTCTCGTCGGCAGTCTTCGTCGCGATTCTTACAACCTGAAACTCGCCGGCGCGCTGACCAAGCTCGCGCCACAAGAGGTCGCCTTCAAGCAACTGAAGATCGACGATCTGCCGTTGTACAACCAAGACGATGATGCGAATCAGGCAGAGTCCGTGAAGCGGCTCAAAAGCGAAATCAAAGCCTCACACGGCGTGATCTTCGTTACGCCCGAATACAATCGCTCGGTTCCTGGTGTGTTGAAGAATGCAATCGACCACGCATCGCGGCCCTATGGTCAGAGTGCATGGGACGGTAAGCCAGCAGGAGTGCTAGGTGCCTCCATCGGCCAAATCGGCACTGCTGTCTCGCAGCAGCATCTGCGGAACAGTTTGGCCTACCTCAACATGCCGACGCTCGGTCAACCGGAAGTCTTCCTCAAAGTGGACGATTCGTTCTTTGATCCTTCCGGCGCGATCGCCAACGCGGAATCGCGCAAGTTCTTGCAGGGTTGGCTCGATCAATACATCGCATGGGTGCGTGATCACTTAGGCGGCCAATGATGGGGCAGATCGAGGGATTCCAATGCATGCAGCAACCCGCCGCTTCGGCAAATGCAGCCGGCAGCCTCACCATCGGAGGCGATATCACCGTGAGCCGTTTGGGCTTCGGTGCGATGCGCATTACTGGATCAGGTGCGTGGGGTGAGCCGAAAGATCGCACCGCCGCCGTTCGAGTTTTGCGTCGCGCCGTCGAGCTTGGCGTGAACTTCATCGACACCGCCGATTCCTATGGACCGGACATCAGCGAGCAATTGATTGCGGAAGCCTTGCATCCGTACCCACGCGATCTCATCGTCGCAACGAAGGGCGGACTTACTCGTCCTGGGCCGAACGAATGGGTGCGCAACGCGACGCCTGGGCATTTGCGGCAGGCATGCGAAGCCAGTCTGCGCCGCCTGCGCGTGGAACGGATTGATCTCTATCAGCTGCATGCCATCGATCACAACGTACCGCTCGAGGACTCGCTCGGCGAGCTGGCCAAGCTTCAGCTCGAAGGCAAGATCCGCCACGTCGGCGTCTCGAATTTCAGCGTTTCAGATTTGCAAAGAGGCGCAAATGTCGTCCCCATCGTGTCGGTGCAGAATCGCTACAACGCGAGCGACAGGCGCTACGACGATGTGATCGACTACTGCGAGCAAAATGGGCTTGCCTTCATTCCATGGTATCCGCTAGCGGCAGGCGATCACGCCAGTGCGAACACTCCTAAGCTCGCGGAGCTTGCGCAGCTCGCACGAGATCATAAGGTCAGCGCCGCGCAAGCGGCCATCGCCTGGTTGCTCGCACGCTCGTCGGTGATGTTGCCGATCCCGGGCACCTCCTCGATCGATCATCTCGAAGAGAATGTTGCGGCGGCCAGCCTTAGGCTGAAAGCAGTGAATTAATTGGCTCGTGGTGTCAGAACGTTACTGGGCGGGCTTGGAATTCATCCAGACCGAATGACATCTCGAAGCCGATGCCCAAACCCCAGCTCGGCTTGCGCGGTTCCTCGGGACGATCCTTCGGCCACGTAACACTTGGGCGCAATTCAACGACGAGCCAATCGCGGAACAGGCGCTGACGGTACGCGACTCGGATTCCATATTCCCCTAGCGGTACGGCGGCATCGAACTCGCCGGAGGTGAAGATTTGACCTGCGATCGCCCGCTCGCGCGGCAACGCTCGATACAGGGTCAATGCCGTGTAACCGCGAACACCTTCTGACTCTTGTGAGATCGTGCCGGACGCCGTCCAGCGAATGAGCGAATCGATAGCCAATGCGCGTTCCACATCCACCCGGCTAGTGAGCCCGAAGCCTTCGCTGTTCTGCCAGAAGCCTGTCTCTCGCAAGCTCACCAGGATATGGTTCGGCGCATCGAACTCGAATCGGTAGCCGCCTTTCACGAATGGATCGACAGGCGATCGAATGCGAATGCCGGCATCGGCTTCGAAGCGGGCGCCCTCCTCGCGCTGCCGGTACTGAATACCAAGCAATGTTTGATCTTCCTCGATTCCACCGCCGGTACGCTGGCGAGGTATGGCGCCGGACTGCGGATCGCGTTCGGTGACGAACTCGTCGCGGCCGAACGTGCCGATGAAAGCGTTATAGCGCTCATCCAAGTGCGGCAGCGGCATCTTCACCCGAAAGCGAAAGCGTTGACTGAAACCGTTGTACTCGTCCCACAGGACGATAGGCGTGATCGTGCCGAGCGTTTCGTCGGCATAAACCTGCTCAGGTTCGTTCGCACCAAACCAGCTGTCCACCTCCATGGCTGAACGCCACAAGAACTTGTGCAGCTTTCCGTGAGCACGATCGGCCCAAGCATCTTGCGGGGGTTCAACGGCCGATTCTGGTTCCGCTGTCTCCTCGAGCGAAGCGTTCGGCAATAACAGATCCTCGGCGGCCACTTGACTCCAGCAACCGATGATCCATAACAAAACGACCCCGTAATAGATCTTCTTGGCCGCCCACGGCACAGAGTTCTCCTGTCGCAGAATACCGAGAGCACCACATCCTCTCCTTACAAAAGGAAAAAGGCGGGCGCGCGGTTCCGCAGTCATACCCTGATTAAATCGAAGGCGTCCGTCAGCAGGGGGGAACCAGGTCCCAGTTCAAGGGTTTTCTGATCGGCGCCGGCTATGCCCCTAGTTGGCCGACAGCGGAGTTTGGTTCTTGGCCCGCGGCATCCGATCCCGGACGTACTTCATGATGTTGAGGTACGTGTCCGTCCAGTACGTCTGTCGATTGGCGCTCAGATACGCCACCAGCTCCTGATGGGCCTCAGCGGACACCGAAAGATGGTCACCGCCGATGCCGTGAAAGATGATATTCGCCATACCGCCGTTTTTTGCAGCACGCTGTACGATCGCGATCAACTCTTTGCCGCTCAAGCCACTCGGCACATCATAGATAGAGAATCCGGCGGGCAGGTTCTCTTCAGCCCCCTTGATGGCTACAAACATGTTTTTCACGGCCGGCACGTAGCTGCCATCGCTGGTCACCACGTCTCCACATGGAAGCGTCATAGTACGTTCCGTTCGTCCATCGATGGCCTTCAGGAACGTGTTCGCCGTTCGGACCTCATCGAGCATCTGTTCGACCGTGCGCTTGTCCATGTCGTTGTGAGGCCGCACCCAGTCGTTTCCCGGCCGGGACGCGGAACATGGGTGGTAGATCGTATGATTGCCTAACTCATGGCCGCTCTTCGCCAACGCTCGCCATTCATCGAGCCGATCGAACAACACGGGAGAGGACAAGATGAGATAGAACGATGCTTTGATACCATGTTTATCCAACACAGGGACGGCATTGTCCAACTGGCTATTGAGCGTATCGTCATAGGAGAGACTGACCGCGCCTCGAGCTCCGTTCGGCCAGACAAATCCGTCCGCCCGGCTCATCTGAGCCAAGACCGTCAAGAGGACAAAGCAAAAGATACGGGTCATATCGATCGTTCTCCGCTGAGGCTTTAGGGTCTTTCGGAATCCTGTTGTTCCGTCACTACCGCGGCACTTTATCACCGCTCCCTCCCGTTCAGATTTCTTGTTTGACTAGTCCGGCTAACATCAAACAAGCTTCGGCGGTCTGACATCACGATGCCCTGAAGGAAAACAATGGACCGTCGCAGTTTCCTGCACAACGCCGCTACCTTTTCCGCCCTGAGCTGCTTGCCGCTGTATCTCCAAGACCTTTTCGCAGCGTCCTTCTCATCGGCAGACCTGGTCATCAGCGAAGTCGAGATTCTTCGCCTGACCGGCACACACCAAGTCACGCGGGGCAGAAATCGCCAGCATCAGGTACAGCCTCTTCATCTCTACGAAGACCGACGGCCACCCGTGTACCGCGATGCGCCTAATCCACGTAGCGAGCAAGCATCGTTGACGCAGTACTATGTTCGCATCCGCACCAAAGGCGGTGCCGAAGGCCTGTACGGAATGGTGGACAAGGAAGCGCTGCCAGTGATCTTGGGGCCACTACGAACGCTATTGATCGGTCAAGATGCATTGGCAGTCGAGCGACTATGGGATCAGATGTATCGCTCCAATCGTCATTCGCGCGCCAGCCACTACATGATGGCGATCAGCTATCTGGACAACGCTCTATGGGACTTGCGAGCGCGCTATTTCAATACTCCGGTATTCCGGCTGCTGGGAGGGCCGACTCAGAAGCCCGTGCGCGTGTACGGTAGTTGCTTGGGATTTTCGATCGAACCCGAGGCAGCTGCCAAGCGAGCTGCACAGCTCAAGAGCGAAGGTTACATCCATCAGAAGTGGTTTCTGGGTTACGGTCCGAGCGACGGGGCGAAAGGCATGGATCTGAACGTCGCATTGGTACGCTCGCTTCGCGAGGCCGTCGGCGATGACGTCGCGCTCATGTTCGATGCCTATCAAGGCTGGGATCTACAGTACGCGATCGACTGGTGCCGCCAAGTCGAGCGGTTCCATCCGTACTTCCTAGAAGAAGCCGTTCCCGTAGCGGATGTCGAAAGTTTCGCTCGTTTGAGCAAAGCGACATCCATTCCGATCGCAACCGGCGAGCACTTCTACAATCGGTGGGAAGTCGAGCAATTTCTCAAAGCCGATGCGCTCCATTACGTACAGGCCGATCCTGAGTGGTGCGGCGGCGTCAGCGAAGTCATGAAGATTTGTACGCTCTCCTCCGCGCACGGCGTGAAGGTCATTCCTCACTGTCACAATGTTCACGCGGCATTGCATATCGTCGCAAGCCAGTCGCCCTCGGTCTGTCCGATGGGTGAATACCTGATCAACTACGTTCCGGAGAAACTGCATTTCATGAAAAATGCCTTCAGTCCCACGAATGGGTTGGTCACGCTTCCCGAGCAACCTGGCTTCGGCATCGAGCTCGATGAAACCAAGATCGTGAAGCAGGAAGTTGTGACGTCTCTGTAGACTTGGTTGGCGGTTGACGGTTGACCGTTGACGGTTGACCGTTGACCGTTGACGGTCAGACAAGAGTCTTGCTCCGGCTGTCAACCGTCAACAGTCAACGTGCCTGCTCAACTAAGCGGCTTTCCTAAAAATCGGATTTTTCCATATGAAAGCTCTCTCGTTCATCTCGCTCATTGCGTTCTTCGCATTCCGCAGTGCTGGTGCGCACGCGGAAATCGTGCGCTACGAAGGAAGCGCTGATGCTGTGCCGCATGACGAATACATTCATGTCGTAAGCGAAAAGGTATCGCCTGTTCAGCAGACCTATACCAAGGCGAAGGATGGTGTCTATATCGCAGCAGCCATCCGCAAACCGAAAGGCGACGGTCCGTTTCCCGCGATCATCGTGTTTCACGGTGCGCCGGGTGGTCGCGGCATGGAACAGCTTGTCGGGTGGTCGCGCGGCGATCACGGCGGTCCGGTGTGGGAGCGCTTTCTGCAAGAAGGCTTCGTCGTCGCCGTGGCCGACTATCGTGGCGGAGAATACAACTTGATGAATGTGCCTTCGCAGCAGGGGCTCGTCACGGCAATCGACGACGGCATTGCTGTGATCGAGCAGGTGAGCTCACTTTCCTATGTCGATCCCAAGCAGGTCAGCCTCTACGGCGTCAGCCTAGGCGGCAATCTGGTGATGTTTCTGGCATCGAAGGTGCCGACATTGAAAGCTGTCATCGCAGGTGCGCCGGCACCAATCTGGTTCTTGGGATTTACAGTGCCGACCGACGCAAAACGTCCGGACTATGCGAGCATGAAACTGGATGCCGAGGTGGTTCGATCCAACATCGCTCCGATTCAGGCTCCGATTCTAATTCTCGTCGGCACTGAGGATCGCTTGATGCCGCTCGATATCGT
>JAICPY010000026.1 GCA_025929585.1 Steroidobacter sp. | reverse complement strand
CCTCCCTCGTCGGAACGAAGAACTTCTGCTGCATGGCCAGCAGTTCGCTTCGGTGAAGCTCTGCGAGTCGTTCCAGACGTTTCTCGCCTTTGTCGCTCAATTGGACGATGACACGTCGGCGGTCGCTTTCGTCTACGCGTCGTTCGACGAGACCTAAGCTCTCGCATCGAGTGATCAAAGCGACCACGCCGTGATGCTTCGCTTGCAGGCGTTCGGCCAGTTCGGTCACGCTCGCCCAATCGCGGCCGGGATAACCCTTTATATGGAGTAGCAGCTGGTATTGCAGAGGCGTGACGCCATGTTTGCGGCTCACCTGTTCGCTGTAGCGCAAATATCGACGCAGCTCATAGCGAAACGTCGCGAGCGTTTCGTATTGCTTCTTGGAAACACGAGTCCGGCTCGACGGGGTCATGGATGCTCCATTGAGGAGGCTTTGGATGAACATTCGAGATTATTGCCTACAGCCTCGTAGCGAATGGTCCACAGTCTGGCGCCGAGAGTCCAGTGCGCCGGAAGCACGCGCGAAGACCATTCCCAAAAGGCATATGCTCAAGCCGAAGTCTGTTTTTCTATCACGTTGTGAGGTGTTAATGTGCCGTCCTACAAAAACCAGCCTTGAAAACTCAGCCTTTCGACGAGGAGAACAGCAATGGCGTTGCAGATTGGTGATACCGCTCCGGACTTTGCCGCCACGACGACACAGGGTCCGATCCGCTTTCATGAGTGGCTTGGAAATTCTTGGGGTGTGCTCTTCTCTCATCCGAAGGACTTCACCCCCGTGTGCACGACCGAATTGGGCTACACGGAGAAGCTTCGCCCTGAGTTTCACAAAAGGAATGTGAAAGTCATCGGTCTTTCGGTCGACGCTGTCGCAGACCACGAGCGCTGGGCTGATGACATCGAAGCTACGCAAGGCGCCCGGCCGAAATTCCCTTTGATCGGGGATGCCGATCGCAGCGTCGCGACGCTCTATGGAATGTTGCACCCGAAAGCCAGCAATACTTTGACCGTCCGTTCGGTATTCATCATCGATCCGTCCAAGACGATCCGCGCAATGATCACCTACCCGGCCAGCACTGGACGTAACTTCGATGAGATCCTGCGCGTCGTCGATTCGCTGCAGCTGACCGACAACTACAAGGTTGCCACTCCCGTGAATTGGCAGCCTGGCGAAGACGTCATCATCGTGCCGTCACTCACGAACGACGATGCGCGAAAACTCTTCCCGCAAGGCTGGAATGAACAGCGGCCCTATCTGCGCACGGTGAAGCTGCAAGGTTGAAGCCGGACGTTCCGATTGCCTCTTCCATTCGCGCATGAGTACTCCTTCCAAACAGGTCATGAACGACGCCACTTTAGCCGCCGACCCATGGTCGGCGGCTCCGTTTGATGCGTCGACTGCACAGGCCGTGCAACATTTGGTGCAGCAACTCAGCGCACCTCAGCGATTATGGTTGAGCGGTTATCTAGCAGGCAGTGCGTCCGCAGCCGCAACTCAGCTCGAATCAACCGCGATCGGTGTAGATCCACGCGGGCCAGCTGTCACCATTCTTTATGGCTCGCAAAGCGGCAACTGCGAGGGCTTGGCAAAGCAAATAGGCGAGTCTTTCGCCAAGCGCGGTGTCCCCCACATTGCTCTGGACATGCTCGATTGTCGCAAGAGTCATCTACAGGACGCGCGCAGACTACTGGTCATCGTCAGTACGCATGGCGAGGGTGATCCGCCGGATCGAGCGGCGGCACTGCACGAGTTGTTGCACAGTCGCAAAGCGCCCTCGCTCAAGCATCTGAAGTACTCCGTTCTGGCGCTAGGCGATTCGAGCTACGAGAGGTTTTGCGAAACGGGTCGTCAGTTCGACAAGCGGCTGGCCGAGTTGGGTGCTCAACAGTTTCAAGCACGCGTCGATTGTGACGTCGACTACGAACACTCCGCGCGCCAATGGATGGATTCCGTCGTCGAAGACATCGTGCGCGAGCATGACGGTCCAGCCGTCGTTCATCGTGTCGTTTCCGAACGGACTCTGGCCGCTGTTTCCACCGCATACACTCGCAAGAATCCCTTCTTGGCTCCGTTGCTTCTAAATCAGCGTTTGACCGCTGGCGACGTGACAAGAGATGTCCGGCATATCGAACTTTCTTTGGAAGGATCGGGTATTCATTACGAGCCCGGAGACGCTTTGGGCATCGTGGCTCGAAACGCATCCGAAAGTGTCGAGGCGCTGCTCGCCGCTTTGCCCTACACGCCAGACACATCAGTTTCCCACGAATCGACCGAGCGGCCGTTGCGAGACGCGCTGGCGCATTGCGACATCGGTCGCGTCACGCGTGCATTCATAGAGAAGTATCTGGAACGCCTCACGGATGCGAGTTCAAGCGCATCTGGTGCCTTCCTACCGGTAAACGCAGATGATCAAGTTACGCAACTCGTCGAGTTGGTGAGGCAGCATCCACCCAAGGATCTGCATGCTACGGATTTCGTACAACTGCTGCGCCCTTTGGCGCCGCGCTTGTATTCGATTGCCTCGAGCCCCCGCGCTACACCGGACGAAGTGCATCTCACTGTCGCATTGGTGCAGTTCGAGTTGAACGGGCGGTTGCACTATGGGGTGGCCTCGAAGCAGCTTGCGGATCTGCAAGGTGATGATGCCGTCGCTCCGGTCTATCTGCATCGCAATCCGAACTTCCGGTTGCCGGCCGATTCCAAAGCACCCGTGATCATGATCGGGCCAGGAACGGGCGTTGCGCCATTTCGTGCGTTCGTCGCTGAGCGCGAAGCGGTGGGTGCAACGGGGCGCAATTGGCTGTTTTTCGGCGGACGGCATTTCCGAGCCGACTTCCTGTATCAAACCGAATGGCTCGACTACCGCAAGCGTGGGGCGCTCCACCGAATCGAGCTCGCGTTCTCACGCGATCAAGCGGACAAGCTCTACGTGCAGCACCGGATGCGTGAGCACGGTCGCGAGCTGTACGCATGGCTTCAAGAAGGCGCGCATCTTTACGTGTGCGGCGATGCGCAGCAGATGGCGAACGATGTTCAGCAAACCTTGCTTCACATCCTTCAAGAGCATGGCGGACATTCTCCCGAGCGTGCGGCTGAGGAGCTACTGGAGCTACAGCGGGCACGGCGTTATCAAAGAGATGTTTACTAGATGAGCCTCGAACGCACATCAGACTTGTCGCGTCCGCTTTCGGAGCTGCACGATAACGAGCAGCTGAAGTTCGATAGCCATTACCTTCGCGGCACGATCGAACAAAGTATCGCCGATCCGGTTACCGGCGCGGTAACAGATGACGATACGAAGCTGCTGAAGTTCTTCGGCATTTACCAGCAAGACGATCGCGACGTGCGCGATGAGCGCCGTCGATCGAAGCTGGAGCCGCATTATCAATTCATGGTTCGAGTGCGGCTGCCAGGCGGTGTATGCACGCCGGCTCAATGGCTCGCGCTAGATGACGCGGCTCGCGAGACGGCGAACGGTTCTCTGCGGCTGACGACTCGGCAAACCTTTCAGTTTCACGGTGTCTTCAAGCCGAATCTGAAACGGCATGTGCAGAGCATCGTGGCAGCAGGGCTGGATACCATTGCTGCTTGCGGTGACGACAACCGCAACGTGATCTGCAGCGCGAATCCCCTGCTCTCCCCTGTGCACGCTGAAGTCAGCGAGCTGGCGCAGCGCATCGGCAAGCACCTTCTTCCACGCACCGGCGCATACCGGGAGATTCTGCTCGCGCAACCGAAGGTGGATGCTGTCGCCGGCGAAGAAGAGCCACTCTACGGCCGCACGTATTTGCCGCGTAAGTTCAAGATCGCGCTCGCGATCCCGCCTCATAATGACATCGATGTGTTCGCTCACGACCTGGGTTTCGTCGCGATCGTGAAGGATGGAAGGATCGAGGGGTACAACGTGTTCGTGGGCGGCGGCATGGGTATGACACACAAGGTCCCGGTGACCTTTCCTCGCCTCAGCGATGCGGCTGGGTTCTGTGTGCCAGAGGATGTCATCGCGATCGCCGAACACACGATGTGCATCCAACGCGATTTCGGCGACCGGAAGGATCGAGGACATGCGCGCTTCAAATACACGATCGAGGATCGTGGCGTGGAATGGTTCCGTTCGGAGCTTGCGAGCCGTTTCGGTCAAGTGTTGCAGCCGGCGCGGCCCTTCTCGTTCCAGACTTCGGCCGACTACTACGGGTGGTATCAGGGTACCGACGGACGTTGGCACTACACCTTATTTATCGAGAACGGTCGAATCGCGGATCGGCCGGAGCGAGCGCTGATGACGGGCTTGCGGGAGATTGCAAGAGTGCACTCCGGTGTGTTCGCCCTCACGACGAATCAGAACATCACGATTGCAGGTGTGCGCGAGGTGGATCGCCCCCTAATCGAGAAGCTCTTGCGTACGCATCGTATCGAGAACGAGGCGAATGTGAGCGTGCTGCGACAACACTCGATGGCTTGTGTCGCATTTCCCACGTGCGGGTTGGCGATGGCGGAAAGCGAACGATACCTGCCGACGCTATTGAGCAAGATCGAACGCATTCTGGAGAAGTTGGACCTTCAGACGACACCGATCACGATGCGCATGAGCGGCTGCCCGAACGGTTGCTCTCGTCCTTATCTCGCGGAGATCGCATTGGTCGGCAAGGGCCCGGGTAAATACAACTTATATCTGGGTGCCAGCGCCAGTGGCGATCGCCTCAATGCCTTGCATCAGGAGAATATCGGCGAGGATCAAATCCTCGCAACACTCACTATTTTGCTCGGCAGGTATGCGGCAGAGCGCGCGAATGAGGAGCGCTTTGGAGATTTCCTGATTCGTACCGGAATCATCAGAGCGATGCACGCCGGACGCGACTTTCAGCAGCCGCTCCCTACGGCGGCGTCGGTTCGCTCTGCGTAGATGAAGTGATTCGTGACTCGCGGGTCGTCGGAAGTAGGCGCTCTCTCTCCGTCTTACTATCCGCTACCCGCTAGTCACGACCCGCTTCTCTTCAGCCTGTGGCGGTTGGCAGTTGCCAGCAAGAGCAAGAGGCGTCTTTCCGACCGTCAACTGTCAACCGTCAACGCACTTCGTATGCTTCCTTTCTCGAGCAGGCTCGAGCCGAGGCAACAGAAGTACAAATAGCCTTGGCGCTTTCCGAAGCGCGCAACGGCAGCGTCTATCGGCGCGCGATCCTCGAGCTTCAGTAATGTCCGAAGCCTTCGAGCCGCACCCGCATCGCCCGGAGGAAACACATCGGTTCTTCCTAGGCCGCGCAGTAGAACCAGCCCTGCTGTCCAAGGCCCGACGCCGGGGAGTTGCGTCAGCCGTTCCAGCGCATCGTTCGTGTCCATCGCGGACACCGTTGCCTCGCTCAATTCTCCGGCATCGATCGAGCGTGCGATCTGTTGAAGTGTTTGTGCCTTTTTCAAGCTCAAGCCACAGAGCTGCAGTTGCTCCAACGGTGCGGCTGCGATCACGGTGGCGCTGGGAAAAGCACTGTAGCGGATGCCTCGATGAACTAAGTGCTCGCCGAAGCGCTCGACGAGTTTCCCCAGTATGGAAATACCGGCATCCAGGCTAAGTTGCTGGAATGGAATGACGCTGGCGAATGACTCGAACAACTCCGCAAAACGCGGTGGGCGCATGCCTCGCAGCGATAGCACTATCGGACGCAATGCCGGGTCCACTTCGGCTAATCTCTGTAACGGATCGGGATCCACATCCAGTCCGAGTATTCGGCTGATCGTCTGCCGGACGCCCGCAAGCGCGGCGAGCGAACGTGAGCCCGTCAGAATGGAATATCGCAAATCAGGCTCGTCTACGGATCCCCTGTTTGTCACCTCAACCAGTGCCAAGCCCTGCGAATGCGCGAGCAATCGGCGATAACGATCGTGCTCCCACACATCGACGCGATTCGATGCTCGCCGCTGCAGCACGCGCACGGTCGCCTCGAGATGGAAAGGCGCTTGGGTGAAAAGATGCCCTTCCTTCTCTTTGTGCCTGGATTTCGATGGAGCGCTGGCAGCAAGCAGCGGCACTCTAGCAACGGGGCTAGGTGGTGTACGAATGCGAGTTGTACTCATGTGAGAAAGCGTTTCCAGTTCGAACGTGCTCAAAGCTTTGGCACGTCAAGGCTGATCGAGTTGTTAAGATTAATGTGCGCCCTGCGCTGCATTTCTCAAGCGATGAATAATGGCGACTGCTATCGGTGAGCTCGATGGATACAGAACTAGCACGCACATTTCTTGCGGTCATCGGCACCGGCAGCTTCGTAGATGCCGCTCAAAAACTGTTTGTCACCCAGTCCACCGTGAGCGCACGCATTCAACGACTAGAGGAGGAGCTAGGCGCCGAATTGTTCGTACGCAACAAAGCGGGCACGACGCTTACCGCCGCTGGGCGGCAATTTCAGCGGCATGCTACAGTTCTTACGCGAACGGTCGAGCAAGCGCGGCAGGAAATCGGCATCGTCGAGGGATTTCGCGCCACCTTGACGATCGGCGGTCGAGTCGGCCTATGGGAAGACTTGCTGCTGCATTGGCTTCCTGCCTTCGCCAAACTCGCGCCCGATATCGCGGTCCGCGCCTTGATCGGATTCGAGGACGAGCTGATGCAAGCGCTGATCGAAGGACGAGCCGACATCGGTGTCATGTATACGCCACAAGCAAGACCCGGACTCACTGTGGAAATGTTGCTCGAGGAGCAGCTTGTGATGATGTCGACACATCCCGATCCTCCACGCGAGCTGGGTCAGGACTACATCTACGTAGATTGGGGCCCGGAGTTCTTCACGCAGCACACGCTGGCATTTCCGAACTTTTCCGGCGCCGCATTGACCGTGAACATCGGCTGGCTAGGCCTGCAACGGATCCTGTCTCACGGAGGCAGTGGGTATTTTCCGCTACGCATGCTGCGTAAACATGAGATCGAAGGGCGCCTGCATCGCGTAGTGTCGGCTCCGGAGTTCCGTCTCCCTGCCTATCTATGCTTTCCGTCGCGGATAGATAACGCGGCCATCGAGCTGGCACTCGAATCGATCAGGAAGACGGCGAAGGATTGCGGGTGATGGCGGAAAGTGATGAGGTGATGAAGGCGGAGCCAGAACGGGCCGCAACCCCTCTTTCCGTCGACTTCACCTATCACTTTCATCAAGTGATCACCTGACTCGCTCCATCGACATCTCCGATTTCACCCGCCATTATTCTTCGCTTGCTTGATAGTTCAGGCACTCCTAACGTGGATGCAAACGGTTCGACGTGGATCGAATCGCATCATCATCGACTAGGAGAAGATCATGAATCGCAAACCATCTCAGAGCTCGACGGAGCCGATCAGCGATCCTTTCGGTCTTGGTATCTATGCCGCTACTCACGACCCGAAGAGAGATGATCATCACGCGCAGTCCGTGAGCCATGAGGACTTCACCGTCAATCCGCTTTGGATGATCACTGCGGGCCTTGCCGCCTTCTTGATTCTGCTCGTTGCGGTTTGGTAGGTACGTCTCAAGGCTTCGTACGTGATTCCGTTCAGAACTAGGGCGATGGCAGGTGGCTTCACCGTCACCCTACTTCTCGCCTTAGGAATGGCATGGAGTATCGCGCGCCTGAGCGCCGCTGCCACTTCTCAGATCGAGCGTGTGCGCGCTGAAGAGCGTCAGATCACGTATGCGGAACGCTTGCGGTGGAATGTGGAGCAAGTCGTCTCCATCGGGAAAGGGTATGTCATCACGAGCGATCCGACCCTTCTTTCCAGACTTTCGCGCGCCGAAGCGGAGATGCGTTCGAGTGTGGAAGCGTTGACCGTCTCGTCCGCTGAATACCTGGCCGCTCCGCGGTCCGGTGACGTGCAGGCAGCGGCGGCGCGTTTCGATCGCGCTCACCGATCGCTGATTGCAGCAAGCCGCGGTTCCGATGATGTTCCCGCGATGCTTTCTCGATTCGAAAAGGACGTGCTGCCTTCAAAGCGTGAGCTCGCTGCGTCTCTCGATGATCTAGTCCTTCAAAAGGAGTCCGCGCTTGCCGAGCTCTATCGGCATGCGACGCTCGAGCGTGATCGGCTCGCCTCGTGGATGTATGGCCTGCTCGCAATCTTGGCGCTCGCGGGATCTGCCATCACGATGCTGTTCGCCATAAGTGTGTCGCGCGCCTATCGGGTCGAGCGCAGCGCGCTAGAAACGGCCAGAAAAGCCATCAGCACACGAGAAGAGATACTCGGCATCGTCGCTCACGATTTACGCAATCCGCTGAATGCCATCACCATCAAAGCGACTCTTCTGCAGCGGATTGCCACTGCACCCATGGCGATCCAGCAAGCGGTATCGATCGTCCGCATCGCCTCGCGGATGGATCATCTGATCAAAGGGATGCTGGATCTCGCAATGATGGAGGCCGGTCGGTTCTCGATTCGTACTGCCCCGTGCGATGTATCGCAGGTGCTCGGCGCAATTACGGATGCATTCGTGCCACTGTGTGCGCAGAAGCAGATTACTTTGCGCTGCGTATCGCATCTCAAAGATACGTTTATGCAAGCAGACAACGAACGCATTCTGCAGGTGCTTTCCAACCTGTTGGGAAACTCCTTGAAGTTCACTCCCGCCGGCAGCGAGATCACCGTAGAGGCGAAGCTGGTGCACGGTTCGGTTCAGTTCTCGGTGACGGATCAAGGTCCCGGCATTCCCTGGGAGCAGCAACAACAGATCTTCGATCGCTTCTGGCGACCTGGCGCATCGGAAGTGAAAGGAACGGGTCTCGGGCTATTCATCGCGAAAGGCATCGTGGAAGCGCACCGCGGGCAGATCTGGCTTGAGCGGTCCCCCGAGCAAGGCTCGCAGAGCGGAGCGACATTCCACTTCACCGTGCCTGCCATACCAGTAAAGCCGACCGCGCATTCGATGAGCGTCTCAGAGCCTCAATTGCCCGAGAGCGCAATCGCTACGGTTTAGCTCGGGCTCAATCGCGAGTCGCGGCTTCGAGTAGTTCATTGATGTACCCCGGAAGTGCAAAGGCGGCTTGAGCGACCTCTGGCGTGTAATAACGCAACTTCAGAGCCGCACTTAAGTGCCGTGCCCTGACGACATCGAGCGTCGATGCGGCAGGTGAAAGACTCTCGCTCGCCCAGCCGAGCGCGAGATGTCCGCCGAAGTAACCCGGCGATGCAAGTAAATAGCTATTCGTTACTTTGAATACGCTCGCAAGGTTGCGCATGGTCGAGGTGAACTCCAGAGGCTGCACGAAAGGCACGCCTGCTTGTGCCACCAACACACCTCGGAGCCGTAAGCATCGTCGAACGGACCGATAGAACCCGGCACTGAAGAGTTTCGAGGCCGCGCCTACCGGATCGGTCGAATCCACGAGTACCAAGTCGAATCGCTCGTCCAACCCGGAGATGAAGCTGATGCCGTCCCGGATGTGCAATTGAAAGCGCTCATCGTCGAACACGCCTGAGTTGATTTCTTGTAGATAGCGGCGCGATAGGTCGATGACGCACGCGTCGAGCTCCACCTGAACGACTCTGCGAATATCCTTGTGCTTGAGCACTTCCTCCGCGAGGCCACAATCACCGCCGCCGATGATCAAGACATCCTGCACATCGCCATGTGCGAAGATCGGCACGTGCGCGAGCATCTCGTGATAGATGAACTCATCGGCCGTCGTGAGCTGAGTCGCGCCATCCAGCAGCAGCACGCGCCCGAAGCGCTCATTCTCAATGAGGGTGATGTCTTGGTGCGGACTTCTCTCCCGAGCGAGCGTGCGCGTGGCTTCGTACGTATGGCGAATTCCCGAGATGGAAATGTCGTCAGCTCGCTCGCTCATAGGCAGCGCCCCCGCAGCAGTTCCTCGATCGCAACCCGCCGGGGCGCGAATGCTTCTAGCAGCACCTCTATGCAGCGTTCCGGACGAGCCATGCCGCACATGAAGATATCCAGCGCCGCGTACTGACGCTCGGGCCAGGAGTGAATCGAAATATGACTCTCGGCGAGCACGGCGACGCCGCTGATCCCGCCGTTCGGCTCGAAACGATGGAGATGAATGTGTAGCAGAGTTGCGTCTGCAACTTCTACGCATCGGCGCAATGTCCGCTCGATCAATTCCATGTCATCGAGCTTGTTGGCTCCATACAAGTCGACGATCAAGTGCGCGCCCGCGCAACGAATGCCCGCGCGTTCGATGAAGAAATCCTGGTTGGCCGGCGTCGATGCAAGGGACGCTGGGGCTGCTGCGGACGCGGGCCTTGTTCCTTCCTGTCGCACCAGCTCGAGATTCAGCACCGAGTGAGCGCACACTTCTGAATTGCGCATGCGACGGCGCGCCTGTGACGTCATTTACAGTAGATCCTCCTCATATCGACGACCGTGCGATGGCGTGTGCCCGCTGCAGATTGGCGAACGTTTTACCTCACGCCGGAACTTAGATCCATTAGAATTATTCTTCGCGATACTTAGATATAGGTTAACAGTATGGCACTGCATATCCCGCGCTTGAACTATCAGCACCTGCTCTACTTCTGGGCCGTCGTCCGCACCGGAAGTCTCCGGCAAGCGTGTGAGGAGTTGAATCTTTCGGCGCCTACCGTGAGCGCACAATTGCGTACGTTCGAGGAACGTATCGGCGAGAAGCTGTTGATGAAATCGGGTCGCACGCTCGTTCCCACAGAAATCGGCCGGCTCGTGTTTACATATGCGGAGGAAATCTTTGGATTGGGAAGCGACTTGTTGAGCGCGCTTGCTCAACGCCCGACACACAGGCCGATGCGTCTTGCCGTCGGTGTCGATGACGTCGTGCCGAAGGAAATCGTGCAGCGCTTATTGGAGGGCGTGCTGGCTCTGAAGCATCCGGTGCAGCTCGTGTGTAGAGAAGGAACGCTGCCTCATCTGCTCGCGGGTTTGCAGGTTCATGAGTTGGACGTCGTGATCTCGGATGCACCGGCTACACCGAGTCAGAATTTGCGCTCGTACAATCATCTGCTCGGCACCTGTTCGGAGTCATGGATGGCGACGCCTGCGCTGGCGAAACGATTGAGCGGAACATTTCCCAAGTCGCTGAACGGCATTCCAATGCTGCTGCCGACGGACGACACGGCGATCCGGGGCTCGTTGGATCAGTGGCTCGAAAAGCAAAATGTGCGCCCAATCATTATTGGAGAGTTCGAGGACTATGCATTGCTGCGCGAGTTTGCTCGTCACGGTCGCGGCATCGCCCCAGTTCCCGAGGTGCTGGCGGAACAATTCCGCAAGGATTCGGGGCTGGTTACGCTGGGCACGGCCGGCAAGGTTCGTGCGGAGTTCTATGCGATCTCGATGGAGCGCAAGCTGAAACATCCGGCAGTGGTAGCGATCTTGGAGCAAGCTGCCCGCCTGTTCGACAACTAAGGTTCAAGAGCGGAGCTCATGCAACCTGCCCTCCTGGAGGAGGCTCATTGACTGGCTCATAGTGGCTCAACCACATGACGAGGTTCGCATCTCCTCCGGTTGAGTCTTTGACGTGTGCCGGATATCCCACGAGCGCGGCGAGCGGCGCCGACGCGCGAAGCACACCGCACAGACGGTTCACTTCGGCATCCAACACGCTTGCGCCCCGACGCAACAAATCGATCCGCAATGCTTCGAACTGCTGTGGTTGGCAGCGGATGCGCAAGCCCATGTAAGGCTCTTCGATTGCACTGCCCTGGTGATAACGCACCGTCAGCGGACCTACACGAACATCGTTGCCGTAAACATCGCGAAGCACAGCGAGCGGACGCTCCAACGCCATCTCGGTTTCGGCCAGGAGTGTCAGCCCGCGCACAGAAGGTTCTAGAACCAGCTCCTTGCCTGGGCGTACGACTTCCATCGCTTTTCTGGCGAAAGCGAGATTGAAGCGATCCCTGCTATAGGAGCATTCGCATTGAATAGGAAATCTGGAATACATCACCCTCTCCCGCAAACTCGACGATCTCGAGACGACGTTGTGTCGCTCAACCTGTCAGGAGCTCCCGGCCTCGACGCTTTACGCGCAGAGGATCCGGGCTAGCGAGGGGAAGATGATTCTTTCCGATACGCGCCGGGACGTGAACGCATCGGCGCAAACCGTGCGGTTGTCAGGATCGACGATGAGCATGATCGTGGGCTGCGCCATGAGCGCTGTTATAGCTCACGCGGGTTGTTTTGCAAGCGAACTGCGTCTTGACTGCGGATCGCAAGTTACTATGCTGGAATTATGCTCGTTCGCACGACTTGCCTGCCGGGTGAGCTTGGTAACCTTGAACGTGCGACGATCGGGCGCTGAAGTATCACTTCCCATCCGACCGGCGGCCCAGCCAGGGACGCGTCGGACGTTTTCCTCTGCGAGATTTTTCAAGCTCTAACGAGATCCTATAGTGCCGACCATCCGCGCCCGCATCGATCAGATCATCGAGGACGTCATTCGTCGCAATCGCGGCGAAACCGAATTTCATCAAGCTGTACGGGAAGTCGCCGAATCACTCGAGCCAGTGCTGCGAAAGCATCCGGAGTATGCCGAGCATAAAATCATCGAACGTATCTGCGAGCCCGAGCGACAGATCATCTTTCGCGTCCCCTGGGAAGACGATCGCGGTGAGGTGCAGATCAATCGTGGCTTCCGTGTAGGGTTCAACAGTGCGCTTGGGCCTTACAAAGGCGGACTACGTTTCCATCCTTCCGTATACCTCGGAATCATCAAGTTCTTAGGCTTCGAGCAAGTCTTCAAGAATGCGATCACCGGCATGCCGATCGGTGGCGCGAAAGGCGGCGCGGATTTCGATCCAAAGGGAAAGTCCGACGGCGAGGTCATGCGCTTCTGCCAAAGTTTCATGACGGAGCTTTATCGTCACTTGGGAGAGATCACTGATGTGCCCGCAGGGGACATCGGTGTTGGCACCAGAGAGATCGGCTATCTCTTCGGCCAATACAAGCGAATCACGAATCGATACGAGTCCGGCGTGCTCACCGGCAAAGGCCCTCATTGGGGTGGCGCTTTAGTGCGCCGCGAGGCAACCGGTTACGGCCTTGTCTATTTCGCCGATGAGATGCTCAAGGCGCGAGGCGAAGCGATCGACGGCAAAACTTGCGTGGTATCGGGATCCGGCAACGTAGCCATCTACGCCATACAAAAGTTGCAGATGCTGGGAGCGAAGGTGATCGCCTGCTCGGATTCGGATAGCGCCGTTCTCGATCCTGCGGGAATCAACGTCGATACACTGATCAAACTGAAAGAAGTCGAACGAAAACGGTTGCGGCACTACGCTGAGGTACACCCAACCGCTCGATGCCTGGAACCGCGCGCCTTGTGGACCATCTCGTGCGAGATGGCGCTGCCTTGCGCGACGCAGAATGAGCTTCATGCCGAGGATGCACGTAATCTGATCGCAAATGGATGCACGCTGGTCGCTGAAGGGGCCAACATGCCGACGACACCGGCAGCGATTCGCCTGTTGTCCGAAGCACAAGTGGCTTTCGGTCCGGGGAAGGCGGCAAATGCTGGCGGCGTTGCAACGTCTGCGCTTGAAATGCAACAGAACGCCAGCCGCGATGCCTGGACATTCGAATACACCGAACGGCGCCTACACGAAATCATGCGGCGAATTCATCATGATTGCCATGAAGCGGCGAGCGAGTTCGGCACGCCCGGTAACTATGTGCTGGGCGCGAACATCGTCGGTTTCCGAAGAGTTGCCGAAGCCATGCTTGCATTCGGTTTGATTTAGCGACGGACATCGCCAAAAGAGGACGACCGAGACGTATTCGTGCGTGTCTATAATTAGATAATAGCGAATGGAGGCGCAGAATAATTCTAATAGACCGAATGGTCATCCTACGTTACAAACACTGGGCGCGGCAATAAGGCCGAGCGTCATGGCCGCGCCGAAGTGTTACCCGTAGGAGTGATCGAAATGGAAAAGAGAATCGTGTTGAGCAAACGAGACGTCATGCGATTGCGTGGTTTGCTCCGCAATCACTATTCGCTCACCGCGATGGATCAAGAGAATCTACTGGATCTTCGGGAAGAGATGGACCGAGCATCGGTCGTCGAGGAAGTGCCCGAGGATGTCGTTGCGCTGGACACTCGCGTGCTAGTTCGCGACGTCGAAAGTCATCAGTGCCACACCTATACGCTGGTGTTTCCGGCGCAGGCCGATCTTACCGAAGGTCGCGTATCCGTTCTCGCGCCTCTTGGCACTGCGTTGCTCGGCTATCGAACCGGGGATGAAGTCGAATGGTGGATGCCAGGCGGATGGCGGCGCTTGAAGATCGAGGCTGTCATGCAGCCAGATGATCTTCCTGGCGGTCCGCCATCGCAGCCTTCACAGCGCGTCGCCGCGTAGAAGGTGAACGGCTGGGGCGCCCTGCCCCGCTTGCATTGGCTCCACAATATTCTTCGAGCAGGTGGATGATGAGTAGCGTTGCAATCGATATCTCTGAAATGAATCAAACCGCCGATATCGCATCGGTGCCGCAACCGAGAAGACGGCTGCTGTGTGCAACCGACTTGGCGCCGCGTTCTGATCGAGCTGTTCGACGCGCGGCGTTACTGGCAAAACAGATGAACGCCGACGTGCTATTCGTGCACGTCGTGAGCGATCGGCAATCGGAACGAGTCATGCGTCTGAAGGGAAACCGCGCACGGGTCCGGCTCACATTGCAGGCAGAGAAGGCAATGGCGCACGCACCCGAGGCGTGCTCGGTCGAAATTCATATGGGCAAGCCGCTGAAGGTGATCGCGCAGGTGGCGAAGGAATGGGATGCCGACATGATCATCCTAACGGCCCCCGTATCGCGCCGGTACGAGCTGGTTCTCGGAACAACCGCCGAGCGCATCATTCGATCGGTCGATTGCCCGGTGCTGATCGTCAATCGAGAACCGGAGTCGCAATACAGTCAGGTTGCGGTCGCAACTGATCTATCCATGACCTCCGTCCGCGTAGCACAGGCGGTCTCGAGGATGGGGTTGCTTGGCAGCGCGTACGCGTGGTTCGTCCACGCCTTCGATCCGCCGCACACTGGCCTGCTCGCCGATGAAGGAGCAGTGACCAAGCAGCTCGAGGATTATAAGAATAAGTGGCAACGTCTAGTCGCGGCACAACTTAGCCCGGATCTCGCTGCGGCCGGATTCGATCTGGCGAAGGTTCGTATCTCCGCCGAGCCTGCACGTCCCCTGGATGCGATCGAGCACATCATCGAAGAGACGCGACCTGAGTTGCTGGTGATCGGCACCAGTCGATGGTTCTTGTTGAAACGGATGCTGATGAATAGCGTTGCGCATCAGGTGCTGAGCAAGGTTCGGTGCGACATTCTCGCCGTGCCGGCTGTCTCGGCGCATCGCGAGGAAGTTGTGGAGCATCCGTCCTCTTCATCTGTGACACCGCTGCAGCACTCTCCGCGCCCTGACGCAGGATCAACGATGCATGCCGGATAGCCTTTTACGACGTTGAGCTTTTTACGAATGGTGTTTTATTCATGATGCTCTCGACAAGAACCAAACCGATTCACATCGATGTCCACGGGCCGCCGTCCTATACACCTGCACGGTTGAAGATCCTTTGTGCCACGGATCTATCGTCCAAATCCGAACCCGCGATCCGTCGAGCGCTCAGTCTGGCTCAAACGTTGGACGGACAAGTGATGTTGCTGCACATCGTCGATTCCAAGTTGACGATGCGCCTTGCTGGCCGACGAGCAGAGCGAGCGCATTCGGCATTGCAATGGCACGCTAGACGGCATGCGCACCTTCGTGTCGCACCGGAACTATCGGTGCGCGTGGGCGATGCGCATAGCACGATTGCACGCGTCGCGAAAAACTGGAATGCAGATCTGATCGTGTTAGGCGCGCACACTAAACGTCGTGCACAGATGCTGCGATGGACCACCGCCGAACGTATCGTCCATAGTGCTAAAAGGCCTGTTCTGGTCGTGAACAGCGATGCGGATCGCGACTACCGCGGTGTAACGTTCGTGGCCAGAAACGACATAGGTCTATTCGTGCAGGCGGCGGATCAGTTCGATCTCTTCAGTACCGCTCACGTGTCTGTCGCGCCCCATGCCGCCATGATCGACCGGATTGCCTGTCTATTCGGGTCGATCATGAGACGGACCTGGCCGATGTTGGCAACGAGCCTTCAAGCTCTGGTGCACCGACGGTCACAGAGAATCATCGATGATGCGGGGCTGCATTTGTTGGGCTTCGAGCTGGTCGGTGGAGCTCAGAGCGCAAGGACGGTTCTATCGCATATCAAGAAGAACTCTGATCCCCAATTGCTGGTTGCGGCTATCGGTCGCTCCTCGATGTTGACTCGTGCACTGCCGAGAAGTGCGGCGTCCCTCGCGCTGCGCACGCGCGCCTGCGATGTGCTAGTGGCGTCGACGGCCTCTCTCCGACAGATCCTGCGCTCTCCGGTCTTCTCTCCTCGGAGCGATGATGCTTGTGAGGATGCAGTTGGTTGAAAGACCTGCGGACTTGACGTGGTGGATGCAGACGAGAGCTCCGCGCAGTAGCGTTACGGCACTGATGTTCGTGGATATCCATCGGGCCTTCGATCCATTAGGAGTGGATGTTGTGAGGTTGGGCCGATGACTCAACCTTGTGCGGGTCTGCCGTCAGACCCGCTCACCACATCGACCGGCAGCGAAGAGTGAGGAGCGAAATCAAGAGAAGACGTGCCTCGACGAGCCCTCGCAGTCGAAGGCGTGGGCGGTACTGTGCTTCACTGAAGCTAAGAACCGAGCAACTCCACGGCATGCGCGATGAGATCCTCGTTCTCTCCGAGGACGTCGCGCTTCGTCATGTAGTGACGCGCATCGGGGATAACGCCCAGATCCTCTAGCGGCATGCCTGCGCTTGTCCCGACTCGTAGCGTTCGACGCATTGAAACGCGGCAATCGCATCCACCCGGTAGCTCATCCAACTTGGGATCCCTGTCCGCGAGCAGCGCGTGCAACAAGGAATAAGACCAGACGTTGGCGCCGCCTGCACCTGTATTGTCATCCACGCCAAGGATCGGACCGATGTCGTGGTCTCGAAAGCCGGCAACGAACATGTCGGTCGCGCTGTATGCCAGCGCATCTGTTATCGCAACGACAGGGCCCGGATACTGGCGCCCGATCTCGTTTGCTTTTGCTGCAGGCGTAATCGGAAACGCTTCCGAGTGAAGCGAGCCGGTAACGACGGAGCGAGCTATCGAATCGATCCACGGGCGTAGATCCAGGCTAGCAGAGAGTGTCGAAGGGGCATGACGTCGCACCAAGTCGAGTACGCGGGGTGAGTTGATGAACTGTGCGCGTTCCGGTTCTACTGGCCTATCCGTGAACAGTTGCAGCAGCTGCTCCGCCGCCCAAATCAGCCCGCCGCCATTGTTGCGCACGTCGATGATCAGTCCCCGCTTGGGCATTCTGGCAAGTAGTCGCACCACTTCCTGCACGAAGGTGTCGGCATTGTCGACCGAGAATGTATAGATGCGCAGATAACCAAACGTGCTTCGCTTCACTCGCACTACTCTCGCGCGCAGGACATTCGGAAGCTTGGTTTGTATGTCCTGCTCCGCGCCCTTGGTCGTCTTGCTTGATCTTGATTGCGCGTAAAGCGCGCGCCGAGCGGAATTGACGGCCTCCATTTGGCCGTCGACGCCGAAAGCAGCCAAGAGCGCCAGTGAACGAGCTGCCCTGCTCCGTGCTCGCTGTCCTTGTGCGCCCAGCATCGAGCGAATATTTTGCGCCGACAAAGCGGGCACCTCGAACTGTGAGCTCCCTGCCCTCGAGCTGATTTGCCAGGGCAATCGAATTTCGAGCGTGCGGCCATCCAATGCCCGATACGTCAGCAGCACCCACTCTTCCTCCGGTGGCAGAACACGAGCAAGAGGTCGGACGGTCATGCCTGCCAGCCCCCGTGCAAAACGCGCCGCTAGATTACTGCCAGCTTGCCGATGCGCGTTTTGATGAATCGCATTCTCCATTGGCATCCCATTCCAATAGAGCAGCTCGACACCTGGCACGAACGTGGGATGCTCGAGAATGGAGGCAACCTTGGTCACCAGATAGATTGCACGAGGATTGTCCGCTTCGACCTCGAAACATCGTTCCAGCAAGAATGGCAGAAACGCAGTCAGATCGTTGTAAGGCGGTGGAAGAATATAGTTCGTGTGAAGATCTCGAAGCTCATTGAAGATCTCCAGCATGCGTTGATGAAATAGAATCCCCTTGATTTCATCGCCATCGATGCCTTCTTCGAGCGAATATTGCAGCAACTTCAATCTCTGCAATGGATCGACCGCATGCGCTGCTCGTTTCAGCGGCATGTGCACATACATCTCGG
Source organism: Steroidobacter sp. (assembly GCA_025929585.1). Classification (GTDB taxonomy): domain Bacteria; phylum Pseudomonadota; class Gammaproteobacteria; order Steroidobacterales; family Steroidobacteraceae; genus Steroidobacter. The sequence goes on along the minus strand of JAICPY010000026.1, from coordinate 28,679 downwards.
CCAACACCACATAGAGTTGACGAACGAGCTTTAGCCGATCTTCCCGCGACATGCCATCGCGCAGCTCACGCAATTCCTGAAGCGAGCGCGGCAGGGACAATTCCACTTGGATCGGAGAATCGCTAACCGGAGGTGAGTGCGGTGCCCAACCGGGCGGCTCGCTCGGCAGCGAATAGCCATGCAACTTCGCAATGGTTCTAGCGAAACCGTTTGGCAGATTGATTTGCGCAGCGAGGCGCTCGAAATACATCGAATCCTCGACGACCGCGAGCGCATCGAGCTTCAGCGACACCAGATTCACCGCATTCGAGGCATTCAACGCCAGTGCATCGGCGCCAAATCGAAACTCGTCTGGCCGCAGCGATGCCGGCGCAAGCGGACGCGCAGAGCCCTGTAAAGCGGTCTCGGCATGAGGCTCATTGTCGAGCGCCAATACCCAGCGATGCGCAGTGGAATCCTTGGCGATGGCGCCCTCCACGCCGAGTATCGAGGTGGCGGTCAAAGGATCGGTCAACGCAGATGCCAACTCCGGCAGATCGCGCAATCCTTCTCTCAAGCGTTGCTCGGCGAGCTCCAATGACACGGCGGCCACGAGCGGATCGGCCGTCTCTTGGACGAAGTTGAACTTCATCTGCTCGGTTCCGACCTTCCTGGATTCAAGGCGCGAGAGATCCGCGGGAAGAAGCTTCGCGAGTGCGCGTTTCATCGAGGAATCTCGCCCGAATCGCGGGACGCCGTTGATGAACACCAGATCGATGTCGCTTTCCTGTGCCTCCAGCAATTTGTCGTACGCGTCGCCCGCTGCACCCTTGACGATGAGCAGATCCGCACGCTTGTCCGGCTCGATTGAACCTAGCGCGGCGTCCCAGCGAACCATCCGAGCTGGATTGATCGTCGCCATTGCCACGAGCTCGCGAGAACTAAACACTCCTCCGCGTAGGCCGCTCCACGCACGCGCCACTTTGAGCTCGGACAGCAGGTTCTTGCTCCCCGAAGGCGACCAATCCGAGCCGAGCGCCAGCATCACATTCGAGCGCTTTGCGGCTTCGATGTCCGCCGTGCCGCCATATAGAAGCAGATTACTCAGCGGCGACCAGACGAGACTTCCTCCGCGTTCGCCGAAGACTGCGAGATCCTGCGGAAGCAGTCCAGCACCGTGGATCCCGACGAGCGAAGGGGTAATGGCCCATCGATCGCCCTGAATCTTGAGATTCAAAAAATGCCGACGGGCTTGCTCGCCGATGCCTTCCGCGAGGTGCAACAGCAAAGCTGCATTGTTCTTCTGCGCGCTTGCCAACCGTTTTGCGAACGCCTTGGCATCGGTGACGTCCGCGATGCGTGTGAGCGCCTCAGGCAAGGTCGGGTCATCGGTGCTCTCGACATTACGCACGATGCCTCGGTACTTGTGCTCTATGCCCGGCGCAGCCATGAGCGTGAGGCCCTGAGATGCTGTAACGCCGCCGACCAGGCACTTCGCTTCTACGTAGCGGACGATGGCTTCGATCGTGCCGCCAATACTTGCCAGTACCGACATCGGCTGACTAATGAGCCGGCGCTTGTCGGGGTGGCCACTCCATTGCCCGCGATGAGCGAAGATGCGCGGCACCTGCCACATTTGCAGCGGGTTGTAACTGAGATGGTTGTGCAGCTCGATCAAACCTGGATAGATCGTGCCTCGGGTCGTAATCCGAGGCGCCTTCTCGAAACCTGCGGGCGCAGGTGCATCCGATTCGCGAATGGCGCGGATGATGCCGCCCTCGACATAGATGCGCCCTTTGTCGAACACCTTGAAGGTGCGATTCATCGTCACGACTCGCCCATCGACGACGAACGCAGGCCCGTGGGAAGGATCGACCGGCGATTTTTTCTTGGTGGCCAAGCAGGGCTACATCAATCGTCATCGCGAAGAATCGCGCGAGTGCGGCGTGGCCCGCGCTCGCCCGTCCGCGATTCAGGTGCAACACCCGTCGGGCCAGCATCCATCTCGCGTGCTTCTAGAAAGTTGCTGATTCCGACTTGGAGCTGCAATGAATAATCCAGCGATACGTAATCGGGCGAATAGGCTTCTCCAGACTCGATATTGCGCAAGTAGCGCTGCAATGTTGCCGCGGATGCATTCGCGTTCGGGACGCGTGGCAGAGAGGGCTCGGCATCCTCGACCATCGCCGTCTGGGCCAAACCGTGACAGGCGATGCATGAAGATCGGGGATTATCGATCGGGCCATTGAGCAGGCCGCGCAAACCAAGATGAAGTTGCGGATCGCGATTGGTGTTGATCCATTGTTCCTGGGGCGGCTGGCTGATGAGGACTCGAGGCGCGTCGTTCCCCCACATCATTCCGACGGGTACTAGATGTCGCCACCAATCCGAAGAAGCGCTGGCGTCCTTCTGATACTGAAAAGTACCCAGCACCCATCCGGTCGTGAAATCTGCGCGAGGGTCTCGCACGGCGACATCGAGTTGCAGAAGTCGAAGGACTGGCCTAGGCCCGGCATTGGCTGCTCGATTGATATCCGCCTCCCATTCCAATGTCCCTTCTAGGTACGGAACCTCAGCTAACGGGGCGGCCGTGAAAATTAGTTTGCAGCTCACCGTGTGCAACGGAAACTTTGCCTTTGATGGATCTGGATTCGCTTCATCGGCCCACACGCGACCGATCGTGTAGCCGCCGCGCGAGTTGTAGAAGCCGACAGCCCAGTTTTGCACTCGATCCGTGACGTGTAGAGGTCCGAGCTCTCCTTCTCTGGAAGGACGTTCTCGCGTGAGCCCGTGAATGAATTCACGTCCGGCGCTCCCGGAGTGCAGCCAAGGCGCGTGATACCACTTACGCACCGGATTTCGCGACACATCCGCAAAGTTGGTGGCGGTATTACCTTGCAGGCAATAATTGAGTACCGCGTTCATGTATTGCGGCGCTTCAGCCGAATTCGCGAAATCGAAACGCAACCACGGTGGATTGCTAATGCGAGGGAGAGAACGCGGATAGCGTTGGCTGAGCTTGAAGACGGGTCCTTCCCACCCTTCGGGAGGGGGGTTGCGTGCATCAGGAAATGCAGCCTCGCTCGCGGAGGGCTGCAACAGCAGCGAGCCAACCAGACAAAGGAGGAGACTCAGATGCTTGACGCGGCCCACACATCTAGTCGAGTCCATGCTAGTGCTCCTGTCTCTCGTCATGCGATTCCAATAGCGACGCTAATTGTCAGCATCGCCGTGCGCAGGAGGCTTATCTAGTGTACTTACGGCGGAAGCCCGAATTGCCTAAGAGCCGAACGTTCGATCTATCTTCCGCGATCGCACTGCGGCATCCTCGACGCAGACATGCCACACGCGCTCTGCTTCAAGTCGATGTGATAAATGCCTAGTTCCTCTGCTCGTGAAGCCGATCGAAGAGTACGCACGGCCGTCGCGACGGTCGCATCGTTGAATCTTGCCTATTTCGGTGTTGAATTTGCCGTGGCCATCGCCATCGCGTCGGTCTCGCTGTTTGCCGACAGTGTCGATTTTTTGGAAGACGCCGCGGTCAACTTCTTGGTCTTCATGGCGCTTGCCTGGAGTGTTCGACAACGCGCTCGAGTCGGCATGTTCCTCTCCGGAGTTCTAGTGGTGCCGGTCATCGCGATGGTATGGGCGCTGTGGAATAAGTTTCGCGATCCCCTTCCTCCTGAAGCGCTGAGCTTGAGCCTAACCGCACTCGGTGCGTTGCTGGTCAATTTGTTCTGCGCATTCATTCTGGCTCGATATCGTGAGTATCGCGGAAGCTTGACCAAGGCCGCATTTCTCTCCGCACGCAACGATGCGGTTGCCAACATCGCCATCATCGTGGCGGGAGCGACTACCGCGGTCTGGCCCACGATATGGCCGGATATCGTGGTCGGAATAGGTATTGCGATCATCAACGCCGGTGCTGCGAAAGAAGTGTGGGAGACCGCGCGAGCCGAACATGGCGAGGGTACTGTGCAGAGCTGACGGTAAGTCAGATTAGGCAAGATGAAGAGTAATCTCGCAGTGGCGCAGAGATCGCAGAGAAAAGATGAATGCTCAACCTCTCTTCCTCTGACCTCAGCGGGCTCTGCGGACCCCGCGAGAACCGTTTTTGTCGACCACTCTTGCCGGCACACCATAGCCTCATGCAGTTACGCCCGACGCCAGTATCGCAGGCGGAACCCTCTTCTATCTTCATCAACCTCTATTTCGGAACCTTTCATCTAAGTCGCCCCGTTGAATACGCGATGGTTCTAGTTCGCTTTTGAGGAGACGAGCATGGGCGATCCAGCATCGGATAGCGGCACTGCAACATTGGTGACCGGTCTTTTTCGGGATCGCGACGCGGCCGAACGTGCGTATTGCGATGCGCTCGAACTCGGATACGCCAGCAATGACATCAATGTATTGTTGTCCGAAGAAACACGGCAGCGATACTTCTCGGATTCGGAAGAACACCCAAGCAAGCTGGCGGACAAGGCGGCGGAAAGCACCGAGAAGGCATCGAGTGCGGCCGACGAATTGGGTGGCCCTGCGGGCGGCACCGCCGGCACCGTCGCGCCTGCACTCGCGGCCGTCGGTACGCTGCTGCTCGTTCCTGGATTGGGAATTCTCGCCGCCGGTCCGGTGGCCATCGCTCTGACCGCGGCGGGGGCTGTTGGATTAACCGGTGGCTTGATCGGCGCGCTGACAAACTGGGGAATTCCGAAGAACCGAGTCGATCAATATGAAAGGGGTATTCGGGCCGGTGGCATTTTGTTGGCAGTGAAGCTTAGATCCGAACAGGAGGCTGATCAGTTGAAGCAACGCTGGCAGCAGCGTGGTGGAGACTGCGTTAGGGAATGACTATCCCAAAGCAGCAAGCGATCTGAGCACAGGCAGCATCGCGCTCATGAAGATGAGGATGGGGATGGTCGACCACAGCATCTCGATAACGGGTCTGTGAGATCGCGCAGATGCGTGTGTTGGCGAACCTCGATCGAAGGTCGCAATCGAATACAACATCACGCCAAAGACACCGAGTGTGATGGCGGCGCAGATCCACAATACAGCGACAGTCATCGGGTATTCCTCTCGCTCAACCACCCTCGCCCGCCACGAACGCGGTCAAACGGGTGAGAAATGTGTAGTCGCCTTCTATTGCCATCAGACCGATCAACACGAGCAAGGCCAGCGGCGGAGTCAGGATCGCCAGCTTCAAAGCCAATCTCTCCCAAGCGACATGCATGAAGATCGCGACGATAAATGTCGCCTTCAGGAACATAAAAAGGATGATCAGTGTCCAGCGCAGCGCGCCTTGCAGCTGGAAATAATCGACCATGTACGAGAATGCGCTGAAAACGAACAACAGCGCCCAGATGCATAGATAGATCCGAATCGGATGCAGCTGTCCTTGCGCATGATGTTCTTCCACCTGTCCATGATTGACGGCCTGATCCATGGAGCACCTCACCACAAATAGAAGAGCGCGAAGATGAATACCCAAACGAGATCGACGAAATGCCAATACAGTCCGGCGATCTCGACCGTTTCATACGTGCCTTTGCGATCGTAGAAACCGCGAAGGACTCTCAAGGCAACGACGGTCAGATAGATGACGCCCGCGGACACGTGCAATCCATGAAAACCGGTGATCATGAAGAAAGAGGAGCCGAACTGTGCCGCTCCCATGGGATTGCCCCAAGGGCGAACACCCTCCTCGACGATGAGTTTGGTCCATTCGAAGGCTTGCATGCCGACGAACGACAGCCCGAATGCGGCCGTTGCGAACATGAGTGCGGCGGTGCGCTTGCGATCGCGACGATAGCCATAGTTGACGGCCATGGCCATCGTTCCGCTGCTCGTGATGAGGATCATCGTCATGATCGCAATCAACAGTAATGGCACGTGTGTGCCGCCCACGGTGAGCGCGAAAACCTCGCTCGCATTGGGCCACGTCTCCGTCGTGGAGATGCGCACGTTCATATAGGAAGTCAAAAAGCATGTGAACACGAACGTATCGCTGAGCAAGAATATCCACATCATCGCCTTGCCCCAAGGCACGGCAAACGCTTGCTTGTCCTGAGCCCAGTCGGACGCCGCTGCCCGCAAACCGCGCAAGGCAGCGGTCGAACGTTCTGCTTCAAGCACATCTTCGGCCATGGTGCGACTCACTATGTAGCGATCAATAGTGCGAACAGACCTATCCAAACGAAGAGCAGGTAATGCCAGTAGACGGTGCACAGTTCGATGCTCAGACGCACATCGATGGGCTCGGGGCGTCGCGGAGAAATCCGTATCAGCGTCTTAGCCCAAACGAAGAGGCCACCGAGTAGGTGCAGTCCGTGGACGGCGGTCAACACGTAGAAGAATGCGACGGCCGGGTTGCCTGGTGTAAACGCATCCAAACCGCGCACCTCGCGCCAGGCGTAGAGTTGCCCGCCCAGGAAAGCGATCGTGAATAGACCGCCGATCAGCAAACCATCGCGCGCCCGAGCGATTTGACCTCGAGTGATGTTGGCGCGCGACCATTGCATCGATGCGCTCGCCAGAATCAACAGCAACGAATTGACCCAGAGCACAGCCGGCTCCGCGAGCGTACTCCAGTCATGCACCGCGCCGTGCCCATGGCCCATTCGCATGTAATACGCCGACATGAACAGCGCGAACAGCGAGGTGACAACGGCGAGGAACACCCAGAGCCCAACGCGTGCGGGAGCCGAGTTCGGCAAATCATCGCCGATGCCTCGCTCGAGGACGGCTTCCCAGGGCTTGGCCGTGAACCTGCGTACCAACAGCGCCCAAACCAGGATGCCGGTGGCGAGCGCGATATAAGCCGCTGTCGCGCTCACGACTTCACTCCATGCTCGCGCCCTGCCGGGGTGCGATCATCAGGCGGAACGTTCTGTGGAATGAAATCTTGCGGAGCGCTGGGCACGCTGTAGTCGTACGCCCAACGATAGACAACCGGCAGGTCTTTACCCCAGTTGCCATGCTTGGGCGGCGTATCCGGCGTTTGCCATTCCAGAGTGGTCGCGCGCCAAGGATTGTCACCAGAGGGTTTGCCGTGACGCAGCGACCACACTAGATTGAAGAGAAATACCATCTGTACCGCGGCGACGAACAACGCCGAGATCGTGATCCACTGATTCACTTCGTGAACCGACGGCGGAATGAACTCGATGCTGTTGCTGTAGGCGTAGTAGCGACGCGGCACGCCGAGAATGCCGAGATAGTGCATCGGCAGGTAAATCGCATAGGTGCCGATGAACGTTGCCCAGAAATGAATTTTGCCGAGAGTCTCATCGAGCATGCGCCCGGTCATCTTCGGGTACCAGTGATAGATCGCGCCGAACACGACCAGGATCGGCGAGACGCCCATCACCATATGGAAGTGAGCGACGACGAAATACGTTCCTGAGAGCGGCACATCGACGGTGACGTTGCCCAAGAACAGGCCGGTGAGTCCGCCGTTCACGAAGGTGAAGATGAATCCGATCGCGAACAGCATGGGCACGGTCAGGTGAACATCGCCTCGCCAGATCGTGAGCACCCAGTTGTAAACCTTGATCGCGGTGGGTACGGCGATGATCAAGGTCGTCGTCGCAAAGAAGAATCCGAAGTAGGGATTCATGCCGCTGATATACATGTGATGAGCCCACACCACGAAGCTCAGACAACCGATGGCGAGAATGGCCCATACCATCATGCGATAGCCGAATATGTTTCGCCTCGCATGCGTGCTGAGCAGGTCGGACACGATTCCGAATGCCGGCAGTGCGACGATGTACACTTCTGGATGCCCGAAGAACCAGAACAGATGTTGGAACAACAGCGGACTGCCGCCGCTGTAACGAGAGGGTTCGCCCATGGATGCGACAGCCGGCATGAAGAAGCTCGTACCTACGAGGCTGTCCAGCATCATCATGACGGCGGAGACGAATAACGCAGGGAATGCCAAGAGACCCAAGATCGAGGCAGTGAAAATTCCCCACACCGATAACGGCATGCGCATCAGCGTCATGCCGCGGCAGCGTGCCTGCAACACTGTCGTCACGTAGTTCAATCCGCCCATCGTGAACGCGACGATGAAGATGGCAAGCGAGGCAAGCATGCAAATGATGCCCCAGCTCGCACCCGGCGTGCCGGGCAAGATTGCTTGGGGAGGATAGAGCGTCCAACCCGCACCTGTTGGACCGCCAGGAACGAACATCCCGGCGACGAGAACGAGCACTGCCAATAGATACACCCAGAAGCTCAGCATGTTCATGTACGGAAACACCATGTCTCGCGAGCCGCACATGAGTGGAATGAGGTAGTTGCCGAACCCGCCGAGAAACAGCGCCGTGAGCAAATAGATCACCATGATCATTCCGTGCATGGTGATGAACTGATAGTAGTTCTCAGGTGCGATGAAGGCGAACGTATCGGGAAACCCTAGCTGCAATCGCATCAGGACCGACATCGTCAGCGCGACGAGGCCAATGGCGATCGCAACGATCGCGTACTGGACGGCGATCACCTTGTGATCCTGGCTCCAGATGTATTTCCTGATGAACGACTGCGGATCATGCAGTGCATGTTCGTGATCGCGGTCGGCGATTGCGACGAATGCCATCGGTAGACTCCTCGCGCTGGACCGATCAAGTTCCTCGTTACACTAAAGCGTATCCACGTAGCCGATGAGGTCGTTGATCGCCTTGTCATCGGCCAATACGTCCGCCATCTGCGCCATTTGCGAGCCGTAAAAATCCCGCGGATGCGACCCGCGGATTCCTTTCTGGAAATTCTGTAGCTGGCGCGCCAAATACCAATCGCTCATGTTCGATAGTCGCGGAGCATGCGTGGCCCAGATGCCCTTGCCATCGACACCGTGACAGGATGAGCACGTTCGATAGTGCTTCCTGCCCTTTTCGACATCGCCGAAAACGGTGGTTTCCGGCTCTTGATCCGGCAGGCGTGCAATGTGCGCGACGACATTTCGAATCGCGGCGTCATCCGCCAGCATCGAAGCGAAGGGAATCATCTGTTTGCCGTACACATCGCCTTCGTGAGCGCCGCGAACCCCGTTCTTGAAGTCCTGTAACTGGCGTACCAGGTACCAAGCTGCCTGACCGCTCAGCTTCGGCGCGTTCAATTCACGGTTACCTTGCGCCTGCGCACCGTGACAGGCGGTACAAGGCGCGAATAAAGCTTCGCCGACGCTCGGATCTCCTGCCGTTACCTCTCTGGTGTTTGCGTAAGTAGGCTGCTGCGCGAGCCATGCCTTGAATGTGTCCTGCTCGTCGACGACGACACGACCACGCATGGCGAAATGCGCCATGCCACACAATTGCTCACACAGAGCGTCGAATTGGCCGGTGCGCGTCGGCGTGAGCCAGAAGTACGTCACCATCCCGGGCACCATGTCCATCTTCACTCGAAACTGCGGCACTGCGAATTGATGATTCACATCCTTGGCGCGTAGGAGAAGTTTCACCGGCTCGTTGATAGGTAAATGGAGCTCCGGGCTCGCGACCAGGATGTCGTCATGCCCTGCCGTATCCGCGGCATTCATTCCGAACGGGTTATCAAGCGAGATGAGCCGCGCGTCGGTCGTGCCGAGCTTGCCGTCCTCGCCAGGAAAACGGTAGCTCCAGTTCCATTGCTGTCCGAGCACCTCGACAACAGCCGCACCTTCCGGAACGGTGACGAAGCGAGCCCATACCGCAAGGCCAGGTGCAAGCATCGCGGCGATGCCGACGGACGTGCCGATCGTCAACCACCACTCGAGCTTTTTGTTCTCGGGTTCGTAATGCGCCTTACCGCCTCGGCCAGTGCGATAGCGAAGAATCGCGTAGGCAAGGAAGAGATTAACGGCGACGAAAACAATGCCAGTGACCCAAAAGGTGACCTGCACGGTCTCATCCATCATTTCCCAATTCGAGGCAATCGGCGTGAACCACCACGGGCTCAGGAAATGAAATAGGACCGTGCCGAGGACCAGGACGATCAACGCAACCGCAAGAGCCATGACAGTGCCCCTCTTGTGCGCCTACCATCGACATTGTTGCGGTGCGCACCTTCGATGCGATGCAATCGCCGCAAATTTATTGCGCTGCGAGTCGTTGTGTCCAATATTTGATCGCAACAACGCGCGGTCAGACCATAGAACAATCCGGGCCGGTTGTCATCGTGACATGCTTCATCGCGTCATCTTTTAACGACGTTGCAAGATCAACACCTCGATAGAGGGCCCTCATAAATTCCATATTGCAAACGCAACGCACCAAGGCGTAAGAGCATGCAAGCTAGAGTGCCTGGAGGGCCCCGGTCATGCCATTAGCAGAGCTGTTCAGCGAGCAATTATGGTTCGTGGTCTGTCTGATCGGTTTAGCGGTCGGACTGACGTATGCGATCTTCCATTGGCGCAAGTTCGATGACGGCTACGAACAAGGCGAGGCCGCGGATCCGGAGAAGATCGCGCATGACAATCCGCCCGATGAGTGGTGCAAGAGCCATTGGGTAGAACCACCGATCAAAGCTCGGGGCTCAAAGCGCACTTGGTTCGCGCTCAGGCACTAAGACGCGCCGATCGACCGCCGCACGTACGCCTCGGCCTTCGTGGGTCGAGGGGTGTCCTTGCGCGTTGTGCCCGGACACTCGGTTTCTTACTACCCGCGAATCACGAGTCACGAATCCCTTCTCGTCGCCATGGCTCCGCAATGCGAGTCGACGAGCCGACTGCTATTGTCCCATCTTTCCCCAAGGTACGAGCCGCCAAGGATGTAGATCGTAGATAAACGTTTTCGCGATCACCGCTGGATCTGCCTCCGCGATCGCACGCGCCTCCTCCAAGCTTTCCGCGTCGATCAGTGCGGCCCCGCCCGAGTCGTCAGCGAAGCCGCCCGCCATGCGCATCGTCCCCTTTCGGTAAAGTCCCAGCATGTAGCGACCGTGCTCTTTCAACGGCTGTTCGGACAAAGGTTTGCCCAAGAGAAAGGCGGGACCGGGACGGTAAATAATCAAATAGCCCGGCTTAGGATCATTCTCCTTACTCTGTGCCTTGGTCTCGCTACACACCAACGGCGTACCTGTGAGCAACGCAAGCGATGATCCAACGAACGCGCGTCTAGATCCTCTGTTCGACATGAGCGACCCTCACAAGATGTTGCCACGGATCTTTGCACCTTAACGATCTCCACGCCAGCGTCATCTCGATGTGGCGCAAGCGAAGAGATGTGCGCTGCCGTCAGCGTATCGCCACTTGCCTATCTACTGTTGCGCCGGATCGCTTGCGAAGCGGCTCACTTGAAGATGAAGAGCTGTCGTTCGAGTTGCGTGCATCGTCACGCGCTGTGGACCTCGACGCGACTCCCGCTCAAGAATGTCTTGGAAGGCGAAGACCGGCTGGTACTCGGACCTTAATCGAAGGGCCTTCAAGCACTCGATGGAACCAAATGAGCGAGGTCGCATTGCTGCAGTAGGAATAACCAAGAGCTCGACCATCCTCACTCATGGCGGCCACCTTCATCACCCGAATCGGCGCAGTTGCAAAATGTACTTTCGTTCGTTGGTCGGGTGACAATTCTGCGACTACCGGCGCATCGTTAGCCTTCTACTGTGCGTTCTCGCTGGCGCCGTTGCTGATCATTCTACTGACGATCGCAGGATGGGTCATTGGCACGGAAGCCGCGTACGAGCAACTGAAGGTTCAGCTCACGTCTCTGTTTGGGCAAGCCACTGCCTCGATCTTGTTGGAAGCGATGCAGAAGTCTCAGAGTAACGAAGGCGGCGTCGCGGCCATGATCAGTATCGCAAGCCTCTTCCTTGGCGCGACGACCGTATTCGCCGCTTTGGAGAGTGCGCTCGAAACGATCTGGCAATCGGCGCAAATGGCACCGAAAGGGATCAAGGGATGGATACGCGCGCGATTGCTTTCGTTCGGCGTCATTCTGGCGGTGGGTTTTCTGTTGCTGGTGTCTCTGAGCATTTCGACTGCGTTAGCTGCCCTACGCGGCGTCGTGGCCGTTCGAGAATCGGGCTGGGTAGCGATAGCCGGAGTGCTGGATCTGCTGCTATCGCTTGCTATCGTTGCGGGGCTGATCGCGTTGATCTACCGATACATGCCGGCGCGGCGTTTGCCGTGGGCACCCATCCTCTGGGGAGCGCTGGTGACTGCGCTGCTGTTTCACCTGGGTAAGTGGGCGATCGCGCTTTATCTCGGACATTCCACACAGCCTTCTGCGTTCGGCGCTGCCGCCTCCTTCGCTGCCCTGCTACTGTGGCTGTACTACTCCGCGCAGATCTTTCTCCTCGGTGCAGAATTCACGGCGTGCTTTGCGGGGATTGAACGCAATGAATCCGGGCCACGAAGGTGAGAACGTGATGCGGTAATCGAGACGGAACCGCCTTCTTCCTCACTCTCATCCCATCCCGTCCTCCGGGACGCAGGGCGCACGCTTTATGCTAGGCTCTTCCTCGTCGTCCACTAACGGCGCACTCGAACGCCGACTTCGATGGACGCTTCCTTCAATCAATGCGCGCAGGTTTCAAGCCTGCCGATAAAGTTGAGAACCATGCGCCCGAAAACAAGCTCTCTCATTCTGTCATTCATTCTGCTGTCGATCTCGCTGATGCCTGCTCATGCGCGGCTCCTCTCCGGTGAAGTCCACGTTTGGGAAACACAGGAGATCACGCTGCAATCCTCGCGCGAGTACGCGAATCCTTACGCCGAGGTGGAGTGCTGGATCGAGCTCAGGGGCCCGGACTTCAAACGTCGCATCTATGGGTTCTGGGATGGAGAACGCACCTTCAAAGTGCGCTTCGTCGCGACGAAACCGGGCGAGTGGACTTGGCGCGCTGGATCGAATCACGCGGATGATGAAGGACTCAACGGCTCGGGTACATTTCGTGCCGTGGAGTGGTCGGAAGAAGATCTCGACGCGAACGCGAATCGACGCGGCTTTGTGCGCGTGAGCAAGAACGGGCACGCATTGATCTACGCCGATGGCACGCCTTTCTTCATGGTCGGCGATACGTGGCTCGCGGCGTCGACATGGCGTTTGCCATGGAAAGGAGCTCAAGCGCAACAGCACTATGAGCCCGCCGAAGGCATCAGCTTCGAAGAGGCGGTCGCCTACCGCAAACACCAGGGCTTCAACTCGGTTTCGTTCATCGCGGCATTCCCGAATTGGGCTGCCGATCATCGCGGCGCGACGTTCGCAAACAGGGATGGTGTCTACTTACGTAATGCCTGGGAGAAGTTCGGCCATTGGGCGCCGAATGCGAAAATCTCCACCGCCGATGGTGCGACGACAACGGCGAAGGATATGCACGATGAGCATGGCAATCGGCCCTTCGAAGTATTCGAAGAGCGCGACGGAATGGCGAATTTCGATCGAGTCAATCCGGCGTATTTCCGCAGTCTCGATCGCAAAATGCAACACCTCTCGGGCGAAGGCTTCGTACCCTTCTTCGAGACGATACGCCGCGACAACGCACCTTCATGGAAGAAGTACTTCGACTTCAATACATCGTACTCGCGTTTTGTCCAGTATCTCATTGCGCGCTACGGTGCCTATAACATGATCTTCAGCGGCATCCATCTGGACTGGATTCCCGAGAATTTCAGCCTCACGGCCGACGAGTTCAACGAGGCGTTGAAGTTCCACCTCAACAAGTACGGACCGCTTCCCTTCGGTCAGCCGTACACGACGCTGATCGACAGCTCTACGTTCAAGCGTTTCGGTCACGGTGATGAAGCTCCATGGCTGAACATGCATACGGTCGGCAACAATCCTCGTAATCACGCGATCTATGCCTCGCTGGAGGAACTGTTCCGCTTGCAGCCGGCCTACCCTGCAGCGAATCTCGAGCCGTACTACACGGGTTGGAATCATCAGATCAATCGTCCAGGCGGTGAGACTCCGGAAGAGAACTCGGAGCGTGACAACTATTTCTCACGCGCAATGATGTACGGATCAGTGTTGTCCGGCGGTCTTGCCGGACATGTTCATGGCACGGCTGCGTACGACCTCACCAGCACTGGCGAGCCGGCGGGCTGGAGACCTCATATCTGGACGGCGTTACGCTATGAATCTGGCGGACAGATGCAGCATCTAAAGGCGTTCGTGTTGTCAGAGGGGAAGCGATATCAAGATTTGCAGCTGGCATCGCACGATCTGGCGCCGCGCAGCATTCCCGACGCTTTGTCCGATGGACTCGATGGCTGGTCCTTCTTGATGCGAACCGCGGAACGTGATTTTGCCCTCGCCTATTTCGAGAACAAAGCGCTACGCCCCACTCTGAAAGGCTTCAAGCCGAACCAACGTTACCAGTGGCTCTGGTTCGATCCGCGCGTGGGAGCGTGGAATCCGCCAATCGATATGACATCGGACTCCAGCGGTGCGATCAAGGCACCCGCTTTTCCGAAAGGCAAGCAACAGGCCGCAGTCGATTTCGCGGCAAAGATTCTGTTGGCACGTTGATTGAATCGAGGCGTTGCAAAGCGCACCGCCTCCTCCCAATCGGTTTAGAGTCCGGAGTTCGCCCTGTCCACACGGCTGACGCTGCATTAGGCATGCGCAGGTTCATCGAGCGGATGACGGCTGATGTTCTCGAACTCGAGTACATCATGCGAGCTATAAACTTTCACCGCGTTGCCGTGAGTTTGTTTGAGCTCGCGTAGTCGCGCCTGGTTGCGTAGCCGTGCCGAGCGATCCTTCTCCATCATCCACTGATAGAAGCGCAAGCCTGGGGTGCAATGGGGATGCTCGAGGTCCATCTCTCCATGATAGAAGTAGGCATCGCCGGTTTGTAAATGCCAGTACCCAGCGGTACGTTCGACTGCGACGCCGGCATGTCCGAGCGTATGGCCCGGCAGCGGTATCAGCAGAATTTCGGGCGGCACACCTGCAAGCCCGCGTACACATTCGAAGCCATACCACTTATCACCTACGGCTTGTGAGTAACCGTGCCAGTTCCGACTCGTCGACCATTGCTGCGGGCGGTAGCGCATCCGATCGAGCAACGAACGCTGCGCCCGCGCGTCATCTCGTTCCGCTGACATCATGTGCACGCGAGCATGCGGGAAATCGTCGAGTCCGCCAGCGTGATCGAAGTCGAGGTGCGTCAAGACGATGTGGCGCACGTCCCTTGCATCGAAGCCTAGTCGCTCTATTTGCCGGATCGCTGTGAGCTCCTCGCGAAAGTCTGGCGCGAGCAGCGTTAGGAAGAAGCGGCTGATGCGTGAGGGAGGATTTTCTACGTCGCGAAGTCCGTAGCCGGTGTCGATGAGCACCAGCTGATCCGCGCATTCGACTAGAACACAGTGACATGTCAATCGGCCGCGCAACCCGCGCGTGTGACCGTCCATGAGTGCGCCGCCCAGCGGGCATGAGGAGATGCAGTTCAGGTGATGGATGCGCATTCAATTGCTCGAGAACGACCGTGTTGTCCAAAGCAACGGAGTGAGTTGATGCGCTGTTCCGTAGGATTGTTGGCGATTGTGTTCTATGCGGGAACCCCTATGCGCTTCGGCCGTTGCGTTTCACGTCTGCTCGCGCAGTCAGCCACATTTGGAGAACACGATCATGGCGCTCACCCTATTCGAAGATCGCGGCACCCCGCTCGATCGACAACGTTTTACTTGGCGCGAGATGGCTGGAAAGCCCATCAGTAAGCTCGACGATGATGCGTTCACTCGCGTACGGGTGATCTTGATGAACGGTCTAGAGAACGAAGCGCTGCGGTTCTCGCATGCTGCGGCACGCCTTAACTTGGAATTGCGCTTGCCGCTCGCGGAGGTTCGCCGCGTCGAGCAGCATCAAGCGACAATGATCAACTGGCTCCTCGGGGCGGATCATTCGCCGCTCGAGACTACGATCGGCTATGAACAGGTGGCGATCGAGATCACGGCAGCATTGGCGCAGCAGGAGCCGGATGCCTATCTGGCGCAAAACTACCGGTTCGGCCTATTAGAGGATTTCGATCACATGTATCGATATTCGGCATTGCTCGATCGTCTCGAAGGCAAGGACTCCAACAACATCCTGCAGAGCTACACCGACGTCATGCCCGGTCGCCCCACTGTAGTGGAACATCGGGCACCCGAGAATGATCTACGGCGTCCGTTCGATCGCACGACCGCGGCGCCCTTGACCAAGTTGAACGCGCTGACACTTACCGCCGCGGAGCATCAGACGCATGACTACTACATGAACATCGGGCCGCTGTTTGCCGATCCTGTTGCTCGTCAGCTCTATGCCGAGATCGCCTCGATCGAAGAGCAGCATGTCACGCAGTACGAATCCCTGCTGGATCCGAGCCAGAGTCTGCTAGAGAACTGGCTATTGCATGAGGCGATGGAGGTCTACAACTACTACAGCTGCGTCCAATCGGAGCCGAACACACGCATCAAGGCAATCTGGGAACGGATGCTCAACTATGAGTTGGGTCATCTTCATCTAGTCGGTGAATTGTTCAAGAAGCACGAGCGCCGCGATCCGCAGGAGATCGTCGGGGAGCGTTTGCCCGATCCCATTCCGTTCGAGAGCCAGCGCGAGTTCGTCCGAGAAACGCTCGCTCGAGAGGTCGACTTGCGGCCGCACGGGCCAGACTTCGTATCGCTCGAGGAGGAACCGCAGAGCTCGATCGACTATCGCAATCAGCTGAATTCGCAGGGGTCTCCGAGCGAGACCGTCGCAGCAGGATACGTGTGGCGACCTGGCACCGAGTTGTCGCGCAAAGTCGTCAATCTGTAATCCGTCTTTCGGAGATTTCGTCATGCAAGAGTCAATCGATTCCACTCGCCTGGGCGCCAATCGCACGGGGATGCAGACCTCGCCCGTCTTGGGCAAGGCAATGCTGGACAACACCGAAATAGATCTGGTCGAACCGACCATGGATCCACAGCCGCTCGCCGAGGTGCGAGCGGATTACATTCGAGATGCGGACCCCCTCGGTTCGGTACCTCCTCCCGCCACGGCCAAAGGGATGGCGAAGAGTGGCATGAAGATGATGACGGGCAACCGTCCGCAGGCATTCGTCGACAAGCTTGCTGAACGCTTGGCTTATGAGCGTGGCGGCACGCGACTCTACGATGCTGCGATCGTCAAGTTCGCGGAGTATTCGGATGAGCTGCAGGGCGTGACTGTTGCGGATCTAGAGCAGATCCGAGACGAGGAAGCGGACCATGCGGCACTGATCATGGAATGCATCGAGGAGCTGGGCGCCGACCCGACGGCGCAGACACCCAGTGCAGATCTGGTGGGGATCGAATCGATGGGTCTGATGCAGGCGATCACGGATCCGCGAACCAATCTCGCACAAACGCTGCACGCATTGCTGCTTGCGGAGCTGGGAGATGAAGCGGGTTGGGAGACGTTGATCGCCTTCGCCGAGCAAATCGGTCAGAGCGAGATGGTTACGCGCTTTCGCGAAGCCGAGCAACATGAGCAAGAACATGTATTCAAGGTTAGAGGCTGGTATGAGTCGCTGACACTTGAGACTGGCGAGCTGGTTTGAGCCGATCTTCAACGGACCCGGTGCGTTTGTGCTGGGTCCGTCGTTCGGAGTGGCAGCAGGGGAATTCCGAACTGTCGTAACACGCCATCGATCTTCTCGCGTCTCTCGAGGAGCACAGTTTCCACGTCCTCTTTGAGTTGGCGTTCACTGCGACGCACGGCCATCGCGATATCGAACACCATTGGGAAAGCGCCGTCTTGCGCTGGTGACACGGCTGTGACAGCAAGCGGTGCCTGCGAACGACTCGCGAAGTAACCCGCCAGCGGACCCCAGGCAATGGCAACATCGATCTCACCGCGTGCCACCGCACCGATGAGTGCACTGGGCGGATCGGGTCGAGAGTAGTCGCCGTAGATCGAGAATCCCCGCACGTTATCGATAATGCCCCCGCTGCGAGAGCGCGTGCGCTGGCGGCATGTTGCTGAAATCATCGCCGATCGTGTGCACGCCCACCTTGCGCTGTCGCAAGCGTGGATCATCCAAACTTTGGATGTCCAACCGTTCGGCAGCGCGTGTCACGAACACATAGGTCGAGCGGTAGTAGGGTCGGGTCGTGAGTGCCATTTCTGACTCTGCCGGCGGCAAGCGTATTGCGAACGAATCCCCATCGCTGTGCCCACCAGGTATAGGTCAGCTCGCGCCCGAGCTCCCGAGCGAGCAGCTCGGCGAGTTTGTTCTCGAACCCCTCACCTCGCTCGTTCGAGAATGGCAGGGTCCGCGCATACGAGCAGCGACGCTTCTGCGGTGGGGGCGGATGTTCGCTCCGCGATCGAGTGATGCGATGCGAGCAGCAAACATCCAAGAACAAAAAGCCAGTAGATGCGCCAGTAGATGCTAGTCCGAGAAGCGGTTCGTGGGTTGGCCATTTGCCATGTCACAATGAGAAAGCGGAGACCTAACGCATGAAGCGATTGGATGGGCTCGAATGGTTGCCGCTCGTGCACAAATTGCAAAATCGAGCTGTGCAGCGGTAGCGGGAATTGGAATTGTATGAGGCGCGCTTAACGAGCGTTCCTTTTTCAGGAGAGCGATCGAATGCAAGCCAACGCGCGAATGCCGGCGATCTTCTTCGGACACGGCAACCCGATGAACGCCCTCGCACAAAACACTTGGACACGCGCGTGGGCACAGATAGGCAATTCGATTCATCGGCCGAAGGCGATCCTGTGCATCTCGGCGCATTGGTACATGCCGGCAACAGCAGTCACGGCAGCAACTATGCCTCGCACGATCCACGATTTTGGGGGCTTCCCGCGAACGCTGTTCGAGGTGCAATACCGCGCGCTCGGCTCTGCGGATCTCGCGAATCGTGTGAAGGATCTTCTGGCGCCGCTTTCGGTTGGTCTGGATCAGGAATGGGGCTTGGATCATGGGACTTGGTCCGTGTTGGTACACGTTTATCCGCAGGCCGATATTCCCGTCGTACAGCTCAGCATCGATGAGAGGCAGCCCGCCGAATGGCACTACCGCATAGCTCGGCAGCTGATGCCGCTACGCGATGAAGGTGTGCTCATCATGGGAAGCGGAAATCTCGTTCACAACTTGCATACTTACGCGTGGGGTAAACGCGAAGTCGCTCCCTACGATTGGGCTCAGGGGTTCGAAGACCTCGCGCGCGAAAGTTTGCTCAGCGGCCGCTTCGAACCGCTGATCGAGTATGAAAGGCTGGGACGCGACGCCATGCTGTCGGCCCCTACTCCCGACCACTACCTACCATTGATCTATGTTCTGGCTCAATACCAAACAGGGGAACCGGTGAGTTTTCCGGTGGAGGGTTTCGATGGAGGCTCGATTTCGATGCTGACAGTGCAATTGGGATGATTTGCGTCAAGCGGATGCGCCACGCTTGTCTGACAACCCGCCTCGTCCCTGATCACGAGTCACGTGCGCGGCACCTTGGTGCTGGAACAGACGGCGAGTTGTCACGTTGAAGTGACATCCGCTAGTCGCGGACCTGTGAGGGAATTGCGTCTGAAGAGAAATACCCGAGCGGTGAGCTACATTCGTCTCTCCGCGAGCAATGGAACAGCTCGGGGAGTGAGAGCGTGCGTGCGCGTCCACGGCGATGAGCTTCCGCTGGTGGCGGTGGCCCATAATGTATCGATGAGTAAGTGGTGTCGTCTCTGCGTAGTGTTGATTGCATTCATTCCCCTCTTCACACATGCGGCAACGATCAAGATCGAGATCGAAGGGCTGGAAGACGAGTTGCGCGACGCTGCGCGCTCGAGCCTCGATCTGCAGAAGTTTGCGCAGCGCGATGACACGACTCCCACGCAAATTCGTCGGTTGTTCGATCGTGCCGATGAACAAATCCAAGAAGCGCTGCAGCCCTATGGATACTATGACGCTCGCGTCGAAAGCGATCTGCAACGAGGCGAGACGCAAAATGAGTTCGTCGCAAGATTCACTGTCGAGCTCGGTGAGCCCGTGGTCGTTAGAGAGTCCAATCTTCGCATCGAAGGCGCAGCTCGCACCGAACCCGAGGTGCTGCAGGTGCTGGATGTTTTCGAGCCGAAGGTCGGCCAGCCGCTGAATCACGCCGCTTACGAGGACAGTAAAGAGCAGGTCAGCGCTCAGCTTCGAGCGTTGGGATATTTCGACTCGGAGCTGCTGACTCATCGAGTCGAAGTCGTGAAATCGGCAAACAGCGCGGCGATCGACCTGCAATGGCAGAGCAACCAGCGCTATCGCTTCGGTGAAGTCAATTTCTCCGACTCGCAATTTCCAGATGAGTTCTTGCGACGCTATATTCCCTGGAAGGAAGGAGATTACTATTCCTCCGAACAACTGCTGATGTTGCAGCAGCGGCTCGTCGATGCCGACTACTTTTCTACCGTCGCCGTACAACCCGACTTGGAAAACGCCGGCGAGGACACCGTCCCGATCGAAGCGATTGCGCTCCCTGCAAAGCGCACGGTCTATACGGCCGGCGCTTACGTGAGCACCGACTCAGGCCCCGGTGTGCGGGTCGGCATCGATCGACGATGGCTGAATAAGCGGGGACATAAGGTCGGTGGTGAAATCGCGTACTCGCAGCGACTCGAGGAGTACAGCGCGTACTACCGTATTCCCAAGCCAGGTGAGCGCAACCGCAACTACAATTTCGGTATCGGCTATCGCGATGAAGAAACCGATACGACCCGATCGAGAATGGCGCGACTCGCCGCCTCCGAAGTGCTCGATGAATGGCACGGCTACACGCGAACACTCGGCCTGCAGTACCTGAACGGGGACTTCGAGGTAGCAGAACAAAAGCACTCGACCAATCTGCTGTTCGCCGAAGCCATGCTCACCCGCAGGCGTGCCGACGACTTGATGTTTCCGACCAGAGGATTGTCGATCTTGTACGGTCTTCGGTTCGGGGCCGAAGCCTTGCTGTCGGATACGTCCTTCGCGCAGCTACGTGCCGAGGCCAAGTGGATCCGGCCAGCGGGCGATTCGGGCCGCTTTATCGCGCGCGCAGCGGTTGGTGCGATGGCGGTAGATAATTTCGATGCGTTACCTCCAGAGCTCAGATTCTTCGCCGGCGGTGACCGCTCGGTCAGAGGCTTCGACTATCAAGCGATCGGCGAAACGAACGCCGAAGGCGGAGTGATCGGTGGCGAGTACCTGACGATCGCGAGCGCCGAGTACGAACACTACTTCGTCGAGAACTGGGGTGCGGCCGTGTTCGTCGACGCAGGTGATGCGTATTCCAGCGATTTCGACGCAAACGTCGGCGCAGGGATCGGTCTGAGATGGCGATCGCCCGTCGGATTGCTGCGTATCGATGTTGCCGTTCCTGTCGTATCGGACCTTGAGCATGGCTTGCGACTTCACCTACTGATCGGGCCGGATCTATGAAACGTCGCTGGATTGCTTGGACCTTCGGCAGCGTATTTGGCCTGATCCTGCTGGTGATTGGTGCTGTCCTGCTGCTCGTTAACACGCAAGCCGGGACGCGCTGGCTGTTCGCAATCGCGAACAAGACTACCGATGGCGCGCTGCAGGTTCGTTCCATCGAAGGTGCGATCGCAGGCCCTATCACCCTTCAAGATTTGACATTTCTGGATCGCAAGACAGGTTTGTCGCTTGCCGTTGCTCGTATTGATCTGGATGTGGCAATGACTGCGCTCTTCAAGATGCAGGTTCACGTAGTCGATGCGCAGGTGAGCGGCGTCGATCTATTGCTCGGAACGCCCAGCGAGGAACCGCCGGCGGAACCTGATCAGCCATTCACATTGGAGGCACCGATCGACGTGGTCATCGATCGTTTTGCTTTGCGAGAGTTGCTGGTTCGCGATCAGGCGGCGGAGGTCATTCGCCTCACCTCGCTCGACTTCGTCGGTAGTTGGGTGAGTACTCGGGTCGACATCGACACGCTCGAGGTGAAGTCACCTCAAGGAGAGATCTTCTTCGCAGGGAACGTGCAAGACAACGAGGCCTACGTCGGTAGCGGCGAGGGTCGCTTCCACTGGACGCAAGGCGAGCAAACCTATGTCGGTACGCTCGAGGCACTAGCCGAAAGCGCAGCGGCGAACCTCGACTTGAGGCTAACGCGCCCATTGCGAGCCGACTTGAACCTCGATCTGCAGCAGAAGCAGGATTTGCCGTGGAAGTTCGAATTGGCTGTGCCCTCTTTCGATCCCCGCGAGACGCTCATGCCCGATTCTTCGTTGCAAAGTCTGGCAGCGAAATTGAGAGGCGAAGGCACGATGGGGCGTGGTGTTGCGAACGGTCTCATCAGCATCAACGGAGAGGAACTCACCTTCGAGCGACTGGCATTCGATCGCGGCGAATCGACGCTAGACATCGAGGCAAGAATCCTTGCGGGCGGTGGGACACTCGATGCGAATGCCATTGTGCAATCGGCGGCGACGCCCGTGAGTGCGAAGGTCGAAGCGCGTTGGGGTGACATCACCGTGCCGGAGCAATGGGCGGGTCAGATTCTCAAGACACGTGGTGACATCGCGTTCGAGGGAAGCTCGGAATCCTACCAAGCACGTGGCGATCTGAGTCTCGGACCGCCGGATCGAATGTCCGATATCGAGCTTCGAGTCACGGGAAGTCCTGAGCAAGTCAAGCTTCAACAGTTCGATATCGTACAGAAGGACGGGCGCTTGGCGGCAGTAGGTAAAGTGGATTTACAACCTGATCTCGGATGGTCCATCAATGCGAACGCAACCAGCTTCGATCCGGGTGAGTTCGCCACCGCTTGGCCGGGCGATCTGAACTTCAAGTTGGCCACTCAAGGTGTAATGGCGCAAGAGGGGCCGCAAGCGAAACTCAAGCTCGATGAACTACGCGGAAAATTGCGCGGCCGTGCGCTTTCTGGCAACGCCGATGTCACGCTCGCTGCGAATAAGGTGCTCTCAGGCCACGCGGACCTGCGCTCAGGCAAAAGTCGCGTGCAACTGCAAGCCGCTCCGAGCGATGTGATGAATGCCGTTGCGAGCATCGACATCCCCACGCTCGATGATTGGCTGCCGAACGCAGGTGGCGCGTTGAAAGGCAGGTTCTCGGCACGAGGCAACTGGCCAGACACGACAATAGAAGGTCAAGCGCGCGGTGAGTCGCTGCGCTTCAACGATATGCGAGCCGAGGGCCTGCAGCTGCGCTTGAATGTAAGCACGCCGACGCAGCCAAGCGGCTCGATGGACTTGGAAATCACAGACGCAGTCGCTGCGGGCATGCAGATCGACTCACTCCAAGCCGACGCGTCTGGCTCTGCGGAAGCACACGCATTGAAGCTAGAGGTTCGCGGCTCGCCAGTTGGCACTCAGTTGGCCCTGGAAGGCTCGCAGATCGAAGCTGGATGGCGCGGGACCCTGAGCGAGCTGATTCTCGACGTGCAAGATGCTGCGCGTCTTCGTTTGCAGCAACCGGTGGAGATCAATTACACCGCGGAACGAAGCAGTATCTCGCAAGCCTGCTTTGCCGACGGCGATATCCGTTTGTGCTTGGAAGGAGCGATGGAATCGGACGGGGCGCTTCGCGCGGAATACTCGTTGAGAGAAGTCCCCTTCGCATTGGCGAATGCATTTGGTTCGGCAGAAAGCCCGCTCGCGTTCGATGGCACCTTGCAGGGTGATGGACGGATAGCGCGCAACACCGAGGGGCAATTCAGCGGCACCGCTACCTTGCAGTCTGAGAGAGGACAGATAGGCCGCAGTGTGCCGGACACTGAGCAGCCCGAAGTGTTGCTTACATTCAATGATCTCGACATCACGGCGGCGCTGGAGGCGGATCGCGCGCAAACACAGCTTTCGGCACGCCTAAATGAAACCGGTTCGCTTCGGGGTGAGCTGTCGATGTCCGGCTTGTCGGAGCCGGCGGCCGAGCTCAACGGGTCGATCGCGGCGAGTCTGCCGAGTATTGCTGTCATCGAGCTCTTCGCTCCGCAGCTTGCAAACGTGAAAGGCGCGGTCAATTTTCGAGCTGCTGTGCAAGGACGCGCGGATGATCCGAGAATCACAGGTGAATTACGGCTTGAAGATTTGGCAGCCGATGTTCCCGAGTTCGGTTTGAAGCTCACGAACGGCGAGTTGACGGCGACGCCGCGCGTCGATGAAGGGTTCGATCTTGCCGGCGGCATTCAGTCGGGCGCAGGCTCTGTCGCTTTCGCGGGGGTTGTCCGCACAGAAGGTACTTCCACCGTGACAGTCAACGGTAAACAATTCGTTGCGGCCGACATGCCGGGCGCGCGTGTCATCATCGAGCCGGACCTAGTTCTCGAACGCACTGTCGACCGAGTTTCGGTGCGTGGACAAGTGACGGTTCCGGAAGCGACCGTGAATTTACAGGAGCTGCCGCGCGGCTCGGGCGGCGGTGCGAAGATCTCGCCCGACGTCGTCATCGTGGATGCGAAAACACAAGAGCAAGCGGAAGCGGAAGCCGCACCGATCTACGCGGACGTCACGGTTATCATCGGAGATGAAGTAGAGCTCAGTGGATTCGGATTGGCGGCACAAGTGGACGGTCAACTTGCGGTCCGCGAGCGTCCGGGCGAACCGACGACCGGCTCCGGCGAAGTTCATGTCGCGGGTCAATACAAAGCGTACGGTCAAGATTTGACGATTCAAGAGGGCCGCCTGTTGTTCGCCAACACGCCTCTGGACAATCCCAACCTAAGTCTCGTGGCGGTTCGCGAAATCGGAGAAGTAACGGCGGGACTAAGGGTATCCGGCAACGCGAAGAATCCCGTACTGACCGTGTTTTCGGAACCGCCAATGGGCCAGGCGGATGCGCTCTCTTATTTGGTCGCAGGCAAACCTTTGGATCAGATCCGTCAAGGCGACGGAGAAGGCGATGCAGTGCAGACAGCCGCACGGTCGCTCGGAACGGCAGCAGGAGGACTGCTTGCAAAGAACGTCGGCAAGCGACTGGGCATCGATGAGTTCGGAATCAAGGACAACGAAATGATCGGCGGCTCGGCCTTTACCGTGGGTCAGTATCTCTCGCCGCGTTTGTTCTTAAGCTACGGGATCGGTCTGTTCGAACCGGGAGAAGTAGTGACGCTGCGTTACAAGTTGTCCGAGGCATTCGCATTGCAGGCAGAAAACGGCTCGGACGAATCGCGCGCGGGCATCGAGTTTCGGATGGAAAGGTAATAGCGCCGCGGAATTGGGGACACTCCTCGAGGACGAGGAATGTCCCCTGCAGAAAGAACGGGAACGACTACTGCAGTCAGGCAATTACGCCAGGTAGACACTCCCGGTGCGCGGACCATGAACAATCTTCTCGCTTACTTACCTTACTGCGGCACACCTCCGGTTCCAGCAGAGCTAGTTTTGCGGTGGAACATCGATTTCACCTTGATTGGAATAATCGTCGCGCTGGCTGCGTGGCACGCGCTACGCATTGGTATCTTTGACTATGGAGCGGCACGACTGCGCCGTGCCAGTTTCCTCACGGGCTGGTCCGTGCTCGCGCTGAGTCTGATCTCCCCTTTGTGCGCGTTAAGTGTCGCGTTGTTCTCCGCGCGAGTGACGCAGCACATGGTGCTCGCGGTTGTGGCTGCACCTCTCATTGCGCTGGCTGGCGCGCGCTTCAACGATTCTGGCAGAAGCGGACCCGATCATGGTCGCAGCGCCTTTCGAGCCGCAGGTTTGTTCGCAGTTCTGCTATGGGCATGGCATTCGCCAGAGCTGTACGCGAGCACGTTCGCGAGCGATGCGATGTATTGGACGATGCACGCCACGATCGTTGGCAGTGCAATCCTGCTGTGGCACATGTTGCTCAATGGCGCGCGTGAGAATGCGTTATCGCGAGTCGGCGCCGGATTTATCACCTTGATGCAGATGGGTCTACTTGGCGCGTTGATCACCTTTGCGCCGGGAGCGCTGTACTCCCCTCACCTGCTGACGACTCGTGCATGGAACTTGACCGCGCTGGAGGATCAGCAGCTCGGCGGCCTCATTATGTGGATCCCCACGAGCGCGATCTTTCTCATCGCCGCGTTGCTAACGATGTACTCGGTTCTCAGGGACGGCGCGGTTGCTCATGTGGGACGGGCGGATGTGTAAGGTGTGAGCGTGCAGACGTGTTCGCCTCACTACTTCGCCTGAATCAGCGCGGTGTCGAGCGAAATGGGGACGACAGTTCCCGGTGTCACGATAGTACCCAAATACAAAAACGCGACGATGTGATCTTCTGGCTGTAAGCCGAGTCTTGTCTTCACTTCGGCCTCGTAGGCCGCGCCACCGGTCTTCCACATTGCACCAATGCCTAGGGCATGCGCGGCGAGAAACATATTCTGCACGCCCGCTGCGACCGAGGCGATTTGTTCGATCTCCGGGATCTTGCCTTTCATGATCCGAGCGGCGACCACAATGATGGTCGGTGCGCGCATCGGTTTGCCACGTTCGGCATCGAGCTGGGCGTCACTACAGTGCGGTGCCTTCTTGTGAAGCATCTGCGCCATCGCCTCGCCGAGTTTGGCACGAGCATCGCCTTCCAGAACGACGAAGCGCCACGGCTTCAAACGCCCATGATCCGGCGCGCGCAACGCAGCGCTCATGATGGTCTTGAGCTGTTCGCTCGTCGGTCCGGGCGCACTCAACTTGAGAGCGGACGCTCGGGAATGAAGGCCTTCGATCAACTCCATCTCACAACGTCCGTACTTGCATCGCCAAGTGCAAACGATCCCCGCGCGGTGTGCACATGGAGATGTCGACTCCGCCGTCCACCGGCCAGGTGCGCGCGAGTGCCTGCGACGGCAAATACACGGGCAACTTGAACTGAGTGTCGATTTGGATGTTGCCTGACGGTAGTTGCGGTGCTGCGGAGCCCAAGCAACGCCCTAACGACCACATTCCATGCGCGACCGCTTGCTTGAAACCGAACATGTTTGCAGTGCGCGCGGTCAAGTGAATCGGATTGAAGTCGCCCGAGATCTTCGCGTAACGCCAGCCAGTGTTCTCGGCGATTTCCAAGGTTTCCGTGGCGACACTCAATGCAGGATGTGCGGAACGTTCGATCGAAGGGCGCTTCGTGCCTTCCTTCGGAGCGGCATTGCCGCGCGCGAACATCGTGCTCACCTCTTCCCAGACTGCCTTTCCTTCCTGTTCGTATCGAGTCGTGAAATCGTACTCTTGCCCGAAATCGGTGAGTCGCATCGTATCGCATGAGACAGTGAGGCCGAGCGGAGCTTTGGTCGTGACCTCGCCCAAAACGCGGATCGTATTGCGTAAGTGGATCAGGCCGAGAACCTTGACTGGAAAGTTCTTCACGACGAAAAGCCGCATGTGCAACGGCATTGCGACCACGTGCAGGTACGCAGGCGGCACACGATCGCGCGGTGCTCCGCAGATTTCGGTGTAGCGCTGTAGATGCGCTGCGGATAGTCGCACCGATTTCACCGTGAGCTGTACCGGTTCGATGCGCGTGCCTTCCGGTGCAATGTACGGCTTTTTGCTGAGCAGCACCTGGACGTATGCCGGCACCATCGAAGGCAACCCGGCAAAAGAAATCGTATTCGGAGAGGACATCAGCACCTAAAGCTCATACGGGGACAAGGAAGCGGATAGCGGATAGCGGATGGCGATAAGACGAAGGACGGACTTCTGATATCTCTGACTATCCGTCATCCGCCATCCGCTATCCCCTTCGTTCATCCTACGGCACCGTGCGATCGATGATGATATTCAAAGTGCCGGTGTCTTTGCCAAAATCGAACGCAGCTTCACCGAAAAAATCCCCGGATTGGGCCTGTGGGTTGCCGTTTCGCGATAGCCGCGCGACCACTTGAACTCGCGGTACTGTGGAAATCGTACGCGAGGCCATCATCGCGTCCTTATCGCTAAGGGTCACCGTCAGCGGCAGCGAGGCTGCGCTGTGCTTTTGCACCGCTAGTGGCGGACCGCCCGCCGGATCGCGGGCCAATACGAATAAAGGTAAATCCTTCGCAATTTGCTGCTGGAGCGCCGGCGCGATGGATACTGCGACTTGGATGCTGCGGGCTGGGCTTGCTTGCGACTGCGTACCGGACGTCGACGACGCGCTCTGCTCGCCTTCACCGATCTGCTCGTTCAGTGCGTCGATCTGACGCTGCAACACAGTCTGCAACTCAGCCGGTGGATTCTGTGCCAGCAATGCTTGCAACCGATCGCGTCCGCGCTTGAGGTCGCCGGCCTGAAGCGCAGCAACACTGCCGTACCAAAGCGCCTTCGGATGGTTCGGCGCTTTGGCTAGCGCCTCTTCGAACAACTCACCTGCGCGGCCCGCCAGCGCAGTTTCGTCACTCAGAGAAAGTGCTTCCCCCAATCCAATCGTCGCTTCGAGACTCTCGCCTTTGCTTAGGTCATAAGCATGCTGATAAGCGCCCGCCGCCTCTTGGTAGCGTCCCATGGTCGCGTGCGAGCGCCCGAGGAGTAGCCAGCCATTGAGATCCTGAGGATTTTCCTTCATTCGCTCCTGGAGCTGCTCGAGCAGATCCTCCATCTGTTCACTCTGCGCGATCTGCTGTTCAGCGGCGCTCCAATTCCAGTTACTCAGCAGTACGTACATCGCCACTGCGAGTAAAGGTACGAGCACTGCGACAACGATGGTTGAAACCCGCTGTTCGGATTTATTTGGCTGCTGATCTTCCTCGCTCGGACGTTGCCAAAGAGGTATTACGAGCCACAGCAAGGCTGCCGCCACCATAGCGGCGCTGGCGATGATGAAAGCTGTCACGAAGCACCCAAGCCGGGATCGGCGGGGTCTTCTTCCGGCAGGTGCGATTTACGCCGGAT
>JAICPY010000274.1 GCA_025929585.1 Steroidobacter sp. | reverse complement strand
GGTGATGTCGTTTGTATGTACGGATCCGCCGGGCTTTGATCGCGCAGACTTCCACAAAAAACTCAACGCGCAGGTGCTCGAGTTCTTCCGCAAGAAGCTAACCCAAGGTCCTTCCTCAGGATCTCAGACGAGAACAGAAGATCCATAAACCAGGTCGGTCACGCTTAAACACTCTTGGCCCGGCGCCGTGCAGCTCCAATCGACTCTCGCCGCGCTCAAGCCCAGAAGAATGATGCGCTTGGGCGACCCTCGGTGCCGATTTGGAAGCTCGCTAGTCGGTTGATCTCGGCACGCGAACAAAAATGGAATGCTTTGCGAAGGCTTTTCGCAAGGTTTCGCTTCCCACCACCTTCGTAGACTAGACGCATGACGACACGTGTTGTCGCTCATGGGTAAGCATGCGGCGTTCGAATCGTCCGCGATAACGAAGGCAAAACCGAAGGCGCTTGCTTCGGGCTCAGGAATGACGACACAAGGAGAAGTGTATGTAAACAAACCCTTCCACAACGCTTTGCGCGCGCGATGCAGCAAGCTGTCGAATTCGAATAGCGAGCTCGCTGGTCGCTAATCTCGTCCAACTGGGTTGGCATCGAACAAGAACACGATGTGCGAAGCATGTCGGCGAAGGCTCGTGCGCGCCTTACAAAAAGACTTATTCGTCAAAGGAGAATGACCATGCAGGAACACACGCCAAACAGGCGAACTCTCAGCATTCTGCTCGCTACCTTAACCGCTCTATCAGGCGTGGCTACAGCGGCACCGCTTCCCGATTTCGCACCCACTGACGCCAGCCGTTACCTGAGCACACCGGTCGTCGGTAACTCATACATCATCCAAACCAATTTGTGGAATCCCGCGGTCGTCGGCGGGTACACGATGAGCGGTCTGGATTCGGCCGCGACTTCGTTCAACGTTTCGAACTACACGGCACATGGATATTTCTTTCCGGCCGGACCTGCGACGGAACCCGGCTGCACGCTGAACACCGATGCCGACGATCTCGGCTGCAACTGGGCGGGGACCGGACCTAGCAGCAACGGTATCCAAATTCACGCACCGGCCGCGTATCCCTCGATATTTCGTGGATGCCACTGGGGTAACTGCACGATCGCGGGAGACATCGCCGATGTTCCTGGCGTCGATGCGACGCAAGGTGCGCCCTTTCCGATGAAGCTACATTCGGTGACCAGCTTGAACTCCGACTGGCGCATATCGGTGCCAGCCTCGGGTGGCGTGTTCAACGTCTCATATGACATTTGGCTGGACACGAACTCTGATGGATACCTGCCGAACAATCCGCAGCTGCTCAGCAATCCCGGTCAGAACGACGGCGCTGAAATCATGGTGTGGATGCACCACCGTGGTTATGCGCCGACACCCGAAGGCAATCCAGTTCGCCCAGCGGGGGAATTGTTGCCACAGAACACTGGCATCACCGTGCCCGGTTTCACCGGAACCTGGGACGCATGGACGGCCCGCGTGCAGAGTTGGGACAACCCGAAGCGATGGAACGTCATCTCATTCGTCCGGCCGAACGGGCAACAGCAGACGGAGCTGATTGGCGACACGAGCGCGTTTCTCGATGTCGCGCGCACGCTCTCGTGCCGGGCCGATCCAAGCGATGCACGCTTCGTCGGGGCAGATAAAGACTATGTGCCGTGTCTTCGCCCCGAATGGTGGGTGACCTCCGTTCAAGCCGGGTTCGAGATCTGGAATGGCGAGTTCAACGGCGGAACGATCGCGACGACCTCGTTTTCTGTCACACCAGTACTCGTTCGCGGCGGACCGAATACAGGCGGGCGCAGCCTCGATGACGGTACGCCACTCGTGCACTGGGAAGACACGTTCCAAGTGGAAGCGACGGCCTGCCCGAACGCGACAGTGACCTACAACTTTTGGGGCCATGCCGCCGGCGAAACCGACGCGTCTGATCGTTGGGTGCATGCTGCGCACCAGCCGATGACAGAGAGCCCTGCAGGTACGGGTAACTATGTCGCTACTCAAGGACCGCTCACGCCGTTCCATGACTTCGCGCGCTTGGTCACATTCGTGCAGTGCCCCGGCTCGGCCGAAGTGAATCGCAGCGACTCGCTCGTGTTCATCGATCCGAGCGGAAAAGTCCGCACGCCGAACGGCGCGGCGATCGAAGGCGCGACTGTGACGTTGCTGCGCAGTAATTCTGCCGCGGGTCCGTTTGTCGCCGTCGTGAACGGCGATGAGGAGATCATGGATCCTGCGATCAACGTAGCGAATCCCGATCTCACCAACATCTATGGCTACTATCGATGGGACGTAGTGCCGGGCTTCTATCGCGTGCGCGCACAGAAGGCCGGCTGCGGACCCGCGGTTCAATCCGCAGTGTTGCAGGTGGTGGACATCGCCATCACCGACGTTGATCTCACGCTTGGATGCCCAGAACCGACAACGCCACCGCCTGTGCAGCCGGGTCCGCCGGCACCTCCAGGTGCACATTTCCCAAGCGAAGCGCCTTCGACAGGCAACTCATCCGGTGTGACCGTTCAGATCACGCCGATGAGCGACTGGAATAGCGGCTTCTGCCGCAACGTCTTTGTCACGAACAACACCGATCAACCGGTGAATTGGCAGGCGACGCTCATCACCACTGGACGTATCTACGACATGTGGAACGTCAAGTGGAAGCAGAACGGCACGCAGGTCTCGTTTGAAGGCGTGTCGTGGAACGACATCCTGCAACCGAGGCAGACCTCGCACAGCATAGGGTTCTGCGCTCATCGCTAATCCTCTGCAGGGATGACCGATCATCGATCGGTTTCACGGCTGGACCAAGGACGGTCCGGCCACCTATAGGGCACCCGCCAGCTTGGAATGATTTTGGAAGAGTTTTCGAAGGCTTTCGGAAGGCGATAAAGCTCACGCTGCGAGATCGAAGCTCAGGAAATCTCATCACAGCTCGGCCGATGGCCAG
>JAICPY010000191.1 GCA_025929585.1 Steroidobacter sp. | reverse complement strand
GTCCTCCATCTTCGATGTCGCAACGAGGAAGTTACGCCAGAGAGATTTCGCCGGAGAAACTTTGCCAGAGTGGCAACTTCACGCACGAGTATGATATTTCGGCGCTGGACGTCAATTCCCCGTGCCGCACGTGTAATTACTTCAGGAGACCTGATGACACTTCGCGAAGGATTGCTCTCACTGCTGCTCCTGGTTTTCTCCTGTGCGAACACCGCCATCGCATCGATTGAGTCGGCCGCAGTAACCGGTGGAATCATCAAAGGACGAATCGTCGATGGCATAGGCATCTTCAGAGGCATTCCGTTCGCAGCGCCCCCAGTCGGAGACTTGCGGTGGCAGGTTCCGAAGCCCGTCGTCGCATGGCAAGGCATACGCGACGCGCAAGAGTTTGCACCTGCATGCATTCAATCGTGGAACCCGAGCGAGCAACCCCAACCCAGTGAGGATTGCCTATATCTGAACGTCTGGACCGCCGCCGCTGCATCAAGTGAGCGCCGGCCGGTGATCGTTTGGATCCACGGAGGTGGATTGGTCGGAGGAATGTCCTGGGAAAAAGTATCGGACGGGACACAGCTTGCCCGTGAAGGCGCCGTGGTCGTCACGATTGCGTATCGACTAGGTGCATTCGGCTTTCTCGCGCATCCTGAGCTGACACGCGAAAACGGAGAAACCTCCGGCAACTACGGCCTGCACGACATGATCGCAGCACTCTCATGGGTGCAGGAGAATATCGCGCAGTTCGGTGGCGATCCTGCGCGCGTGCTTGTGATCGGGGGATCCGCCGGCGCCGCTGCAATCAGCGTGCTTGCCTCATCACCGCATGCGAAAGGCTTGTACTCCCGGGCCGCGGCACTGGGTGGATCGATATTCGCCGCTGGCGTCAGCGATGACCCGAGATACATCTTCTTCTATCCGACACTCGCACATTACGAGCAAAAGGGCGAAGCGCTGTTCAAAGAGCTCGGCGTGACCGAATTGAAGGCCGCACGTTCACTGCGCGCGGATGAAATACTGAAGGCGACGGAAGGATGGCCCCCCAAGTACGGCATCATCCGCGACGGTGAGTTAGTGCAAGGCGCCAATCACGAGTTGTTCGCAAAACGTCGGTTCAACGACGTTCCGACGCTCATAGGCTACACATCGGATGAGGCTGGCGATCCGCCACCTGAAGTTACGCGCGAAGCGGTCGAAGCGGATCTCGAGAAATTGCCATGCAAGCACACGCATGACGCGCTCGTGGCAGCGTATCCGTCTCTGGTGGACGACGAGCAGACGCGCGCCGTCATGCGACAGTCTAATCGTGATCAAAACGTCGGATGGTCCACGTGGACATGGGCACGCCTTCAAACGGCGAACGGAGCAAGCCCTGTTTTTGTCTACTTCTTCGATATTCATCCTGCGGACAAACCTTACGGCGCACCGCATGCAACCGAGTATCCGTACATCTTCGGCAATTTTTCTAACGCTCATACCCAACAGGATCTCGCGGCCTCTGCAATGATTCGCAAATACCTCATCAACTTCGCCAGCAGCGGCAACCCGAACGGCTCCGGCCTTGCGCAGTGGCAGAAGTTCGACGAATCCACGCAACGCGTGATGGTGTTTGACGAGAAGCCGATCTCGCGCGAATGGCCGAATCTCGCGGCATTGAAAGCCTTCACGCCGTTTCTGCAGTGCTTCGGGAACCTTCCCCTGCCTTCCGACGCTCGTCCCTAGCAGCCGTCATTTCCGATCGCTTCCCTGTGCTGCATTCTCCACATTAGAGACACTTTGCGCCTGCGAGGGTGGGGACGATGGCCAGCGAAAAATATCAATCGATCGATGACTATATCGCTGCGCAACCGATGCCAGCTCGATCAGTGCTCGAGCGCGTGCGTGCGACCATTCGCAAAGCGCTTCCCAAAGCCATTGAGGGGATCTCGTATCAAATTCCGGTCTACAAGCTGGACGGCAAGATGGTGCTCTACTTCGCCGGCTTCCAACATCACTATTCCATCTATCCAGCCACTGCGCGGATCGTTAGCACGCTTGAGAAGGATCTCGTCGGCTTACTGCACAGCAAAGCTACGATTCGTTTCTCCCTTGCCGATAAGGTCCCGACTCGATTGATCACCCGCATTGCGAAGCTGCGCGCCGCCGAAGTAACTGAGATCAAGCGTGCGAAGCCGGCAAAGAAGGTGACCTCAGCGAAAGCGAAGACGCGCGTGCAAGGCACGAGAAAGCGCGCAAAGAAGCGTTAGGGCGTGAGACGCTTGCATTGCATGCCGTGCGCAGTTCAGGAACTTAAACTCAAAGAGCGCATTCGGGGTTACGGGATTCGGAATCTGTAACAACCTCTTCCAGTTCGCCAGCGGGACTTTAAGGAGATGCGCCGCCATGCCGATCAGCGCCTGCAAGACACGCCATCGGGCAGTCAAGGCCGGCGGAGTCGAGTTGTTCATTCGTGAAGCAGGCGAGGCCAATCAGCCAGCCGTGCTGCTTCTTCACGGTTTTCCGAGCTCTTCGCACAGCTTCCGCCATCTCATACCTCTGCTAGCGGACGCGGCGCACCTAGTTGCTCCCGACATGCCGGGATTCGGCTTCTCAGAAGCGCCGTTGCAGGATCGTTACGAGTACAGCTTCGAGAACATCACCAATACGATCGAGGCGCTCACCGATGTGCTCCGGCTCGAGCGGATGTTCCTTTACGTTCACGACTTCGGCGCACCTGTTGCCTATCAACTCGCGATGCGCCGGCCCGAGCGAGTACTCGGTCTCATCGTTCAGAACGGAAACGCGCATGACGAGGGCCTGGGCGATGCCTGGGACACAACGAAAACCTTTTGGGCGGATCCATCTCCTGAGAACCGCGCAGCACTTCCTGACTGGCTCAACTTCGCGGGCACGCGAGATCAGTATGTCGGCGGCGTTCCGGAGCGGCTCCACTCACTGTTCCCGCCCGAATGCTGGCACCTCGATTGGGAGCGCATGAGCAGGCCAGGCAACATTGAAATTCAGTTCAAGCTGTTCGAAGACTACAAGCACCACGTAGCCCGCTTCCCTGAGATCGCACGCTATCACCGCAAGCATCAGCCGCCTTGCCTGCTTCTCTGGGGCCGACACGACAGCTATTTCGCGCTGGAGGAGATCATGGCGTACGCCCGGGAACTTGATCGACTGGAGATGCACGTTTTCGACGGCGCACATTTCCTCTTGGAAACTCACCACCGCGAGTGCGCTGACGCAATCCGAGCCTTCGTTGCAGATGCGACAACCGAGCGCAATTGATGCAACGCGATGAGTCACGCTCGGCCGGCAAACAGTGCCGCACAGCCGACAAGTTCCACGGAAACATCCCTGAAGCGTTTGCGGAGCTCTTGCGTCAGACACTCCAAGTCGTCGGCCTCGTTCGAAAAGATGCCTTTCCGGTTGTACACGGCCATCAAACGTTTCGCCAAGCGGCTGCGATCGACGCCGCCCTGCAACAGAGTGGAACCGAAAAGAACGGCGTTTGGAGTCATCAATGCTTTCACATGATCCAGGACGACGCACTTCGATACGATTGAGCCAGGTAGGCAGTGAAGTAAGTAATTGAACGCTATCGAGTCGAACTTCGGCGCATCGATCTGGATGGCTTCCAGGACATTTCGACGGTATGTCTCCGGTTTGTATCGCGCGATTCGCCGCAATGCGAAATCAAGCGTGTTCTGGTTCAGATCGATCAGCGCGATCCGCGGACTTGACGAAGGAAAGCGGCACTTATCGAGAAAATAACCCGTGCCAACGCCTACGTCCGCATGATTGGCGGTGACGTGCTTGTTGTAGTGCTCCAGGAGGCGCGCCGTTGGGCACTTCCATATGAATCGATTCGATATCCCAAGCACGACGAGGTCATAGGCGCGTAACGTCTTTTTGCTGTAGACGGCTTGCCCTGCAACAATCTGCTCATCGGTGATGCTGCTCATTCGTTCCCTCGCCTTCTTCGTGACTGCGCCCCGCGCCCGACATTAGCTGTTCATGAACTGGAAATCAGCGCTATGTGTGACCTGGCTCGCGCCTAAGCAGCGCATACACCGCTGCCTAGTGCACCTAGTACTCATTGAGTTCCGTTCGCCAGCTCATAACGATGCACGAGCTGCCGCTGGCAGCGTCCATAACCGTCGAGTCATCGGCGTAGACCTCAGAATGAAAGGAGCTCGACATGAGCAGTACTCGAGAGCGCAGCGAAACGGCAGTGCCAAGACCACGAACCCGAACTGTCGATATGAAGCTCGAGGTGGTCGTCATTCCGGTTTCGGACGTGGAGCGCACCAAGCGCTTCTATGACAGCTTGGGTTGGAGACTTGATGCAGATTTCGTTGTCGGTAACGAGTTCCGAGGCATCCAGTTCACTCCACCGGGCTCCTCGTGTTCGATCCATTTCGGGAAAGGCCTCACCTCGGCCACGCCAGGCTCCGCACACGGTCTCTATCTCGTCGTGTCCGAGGTCGAGGCCGCACGCGCTGAGCTCATCGAGCGTGGTGTCGAAGTCAGCGAAGTGTTTCATCGTGCCGGCCCTGGAAAACCACCTGTTGCCGGTCGCGATCCGCAGAGGCACAGCTATGGATCGTTCGCGACGTTCAGTGATCCAGACGGAAATAGCTGGCTTCTGCAAGAAGTCACGGTGCGCTTGCCTGGACGCGTAGATACGGACGAGACCACATTCACATCATCGCCTGAGCTCGCGAGCGCGCTGAGACGTGCAGCAGATGCGCATGGCGAGCACGAGAAGAGAACGCCTGGTGAGCAGCATGATGATTGGCCAGACTGGTACGCCGAGTACATCGTCGCGGAGCAAGCAGGCAAGCCGCTGCCGACATGAGCAACGACTATGACGTCATCGTCATCGGCGGCGGCTCTCCGGGAGAGCATTGCGCCGGTGTACTCGCAGAGGGCGGAGTGCGCGTTGCCCTCGTCGAGCGCGAGCTCGTCGGCGGCGAATGCTCATACTGGGCGTGCATTCCATCCAAGACGCTACTAAGGCCCGGCGAAGCTGCGCACGGTGCCAACAATGCGGCCGGGACGGCGCAGATAAACATCGGAGCTGTCCTCGCTTGGCGCGACTACATGGTCTCGAATTACTCCGATGCCGGCCAAGAACGTTGGCTGTTCGAGCACGGCATCAAATTGCTTCGCGGTCCCGGCCGGCTCGCGGGTACGGGCGTGGTCG
Source organism: Steroidobacter sp. (assembly GCA_025929585.1). Classification (GTDB taxonomy): domain Bacteria; phylum Pseudomonadota; class Gammaproteobacteria; order Steroidobacterales; family Steroidobacteraceae; genus Steroidobacter. The sequence continues at coordinate 1,439 of JAICPY010000191.1, read as the reverse complement.
AGGTTGACGGCGTTCGCCACACAGCCGAACACGTGGTCATTGCAACTGGATCCGAGCCATTCATCCCGCCAGTGCCCGGCCTTCGCGAGCTCGAAGGCATCTGGACGAATCGCGAAGCGACGGCAATGAAGGCTGTGCCTCGGCGGTTACTCGTGCTGGGTGGTGGACCAGTGGGCGTAGAAATGGCGCAGGCAGTTCGTGGCCTTGGCGCTGAAGCGGTGATCATCGAGCGCAACACGCATGTACTTCCCCGCGAACCGCGAGCACTCGGCGAGAGACTTGGAAAGGCGTTACGCCAAGATGGTGTCGAGCTCGCGCTCGGTGTGAATGCAACTGCTGCGCGACATGACGGCGAGGAGTATTCAGTCACCCTCGATGATGGCCGCACGATGAGTGGCGATCGATTACTCGTCGCCACCGGCCGCCGTCCGCGCGTCGAGGGAATCGGCTTGGAAACCATCGACGCGGAAGTCACCGATCGCGGGATCAAAGTCGATGCCAGGCTGCGCGTCAGCGAACGCGTATGGGCAATCGGAGATGTCAACGGGATTTGGCAGCTGACACACGTCGGAAAATATCAAGGTCGAGTCGTCGCGGCGAACATCCTCGGCGAGCCGTGCGTAGCGAACTACGAAGCAGTGCCGCGCGTGGTGTTCACTGATCCGCAAGCAGCATCGGTGGGTGCAGCTGAAGCAACGTTCAGTGCGACAGCGCTAGTCTCAGAGGTACCGAAAAGCGCCACGTACTCACGCGCGTATGACCAATCGAACGGTTTTCTCACGCTGCTCAGTGACGGTGAGCGCCTAATTGGCGCTTACGCGCTTGGCCCCGAAGCCGGCGAATGGTTGCAGCAAGCCACACTTGCCATTCGCGCACGCGTACCGCTCGATGTACTGCGCGATACCATCCAACCATTCCCAACGTTCTCGGAAATCTATCTTGCGGCGCTCAAAGCACTGCATCGAGAGACCACGAGAGCATCGCGCTCATAGCGAGGCCACGTGGCAGCCAGGTTTGCCGGGGCGCAAGCGACCGGGTGCCTACATATATATGTGTCGCCAGCACACTTGCTCGCAGCTATCTAGGCATTGTGGAGATCAGTGCTTGCCTGGTGCGTACATTCTCTTGCGTCGGTCTGCAGCAAACGGAGATTCATATGAAGCGATCGCGAATCATCACGCTAGCGATGCTCCTGGCGAGCGGGCTGGCGCTGTACTCGGCGTCAGCACGGCAAGAGGGAGTCGAGCGTACCGAGCTTCAGCGGCACGATCTCAGTATGCGCGGACAAGAAGTGCTCCAAGTACGCGTCGATCTAGATCCGGGAGTGACCTTCCCCCTGCACTCGCATCCCGGCGAAGAGATCATCTATGTGCTCGAAGGCGTGTGGGAGTATGAGGTCGAGGGAAAAGGGACCGTGACGCTCAAGGCTGGTGAGGTCT
>JAICPY010000024.1 GCA_025929585.1 Steroidobacter sp. | reverse complement strand
TAGCCATTGTGGTTTACGGAGTCGGGAGTCGGGAGTCGGGAGTCGGGAGTCGGGAGTCGGGAGTCGGGAGTCGGGAGTCGGGAGTCGGGAGTCGGGAGTCGGGAGTCGGCGAGATGATGGTTCCGTCGCTCCACCCAGCGTCAAGTAGTTTTGCAAGGCTTCTCTTGCTTCTCCGATTCCCGATTCCCGATTCCCGATTCCCGATTCCCGATTCCCGATTCCCGATTCCCGATTCCCGATTCCCGATTCCCGATTCTCACTCGCTTCCTAGGTTCAGCAAGTTCGCCGGTGAATACTGATCCGTCAATACGCGAGCATCGCGGCTCCAGTCCGCTTCGGTTGTAAACAACGGCAGAAGGCGAGATGTCGCGATGCCGAATTGACGAAACCCCGATTCGAATCGACGGCTATTGGCGCGTAATGTGGCTGTGGAAGGCAGCTCGCCATTCACGGCTATGATGATGCGATTGTCGCGTTTGAGGTTATAGAACCTGGCAAAGACCGCGGCGTAAGTCACCGATTCATGATCGTAGAGGCGACTGGAGGAAAAAGTGTTTGCCGCCAGCACGCCACCGGGAGCAAGGAGGCTGTCGACCTCCTGCAAGAATTCCTTCGTGAGTAGGTGCTCGGGAATGTACTCGTGATCGAAAGCATCGAGCATAATCAGGTCGTAGCGCCGTTGCTGGCGCAACGCTTGCTTGACATAGACGCGCCCATCCATGGCGATCGCGCGGACGTTCGGGCGCTCGACGAAGCCGAAATAGCGCTTTGCTACCCGAATCACCGCTGGATCGATTTCCACCACATCAATGCGCGCGTTCGGCACGAAGCGAGTAAGCGCTTGCGGAAGCGTGCCTCCGCCTAAACCGATGACGAGGATCGATTGAGGTTGCGGCTTGACGAACAGCGAACCGAGCATCATCTGCGGATAGTTCATCACGACGCGCAGAGGATTCTTGATGTCCATGCACGACTGCCGGCCGATGCGGCAGTTTCGCGTAAAGCACATACATCTTTCGCCCGCTCTCTCATAGACCAGCACATCCCGATACAGCGACTTCTCGGAATGAACGAGCTTCATGCTTTGCGCGTGACTTGCGCACGAGAACAGGCCAACTACCAACGCAAGTGGTAGCGACTTGCGAAGCCAAGATGTGCGCTCGAGGAATGAAAGCATCGCAATCACGTAGCTGGACCCCTCATTGCATATGCGCTCACACCCAAGAGCACCGAGATGCTCATCAGTGCCAGCAAAATATGATTCACCTGCATTAGCAGTACAAGGTAGAACGAGGTCAGCAAGGTTCCAGCGGCACTGCCGAAAGTGGAAACGAAATACAATTGACCTGCATGTCGTCCCGAAGTTGCACGATCGCGCACGAGCAAACGCACCGCATAAGGGGAGACCATGCCAGAGAAGAAAGTTGGCACGAAGAACAAGGCGAGGGCCGCAAGCAAGGAACCAAACCGCGGGTCCGGTACGAGCACCGCGACCGACTCGAGCAGCCACTCTCCTGCAAACAGGATGGGAGCCACGGTCGCGGCTGCGGCGATCAACAATACGCCCAAGCGGCGGACACTAGGGTGTTGTGTCGACCATCTTCCGCCAGCCAAATAGCCGAGCGACAACGCGAGCATGAACACAGTGATGATCGCGCCCCAGACGTAAATGCTGCTGCCGAATGTGGGTGCGAGCAGTCGTCCGCCGAGCAACTCGACGGCCATAACGAAGAAGCCAGACCAGCCGGCAATCAGATACGGTAGCGCTATGTGCACGGGGCAGTTCTATGGCTGGTGTGAGTGGAATTTCGTCGCCATCATGGCCATGCGGATGTGTGATGGATTCTAATCATGAATGGCACACAGTAGACGTTCGCAGTTGATATTAGCTGTCAGAGAAGCGCGCCCCGTTCCCTGTCAACGGTCCACCGCCAACATGCCGCATAACTCAAGCGGCATTCATCATCGCTCGATGGCAGCGCCGCTGCTCGTCCCCGGCTCGCCGCTCGCTGTCACAACTTTGAAGTCATCGCGAAGTGTGCCAACGGCACGCGGAGCATCGCCACGCGCCCAAATCGAAATTGCAAACTCTCGCGTTTGCTGCGGCGGCACGGCCAACTCGATCCACTGCCTCACACCCCAAAGCACGACGCAGCCGCTCGGATCCAGCGCACCCTCGTAGCAGTCGCGTCGCCTAATATCGAGCATGAACGATTTGAGCCTGAGATTCGAAGACCGGTTCATCACCTCCCCGGTCAACCTGAACGGCGCGCCCCCACCGGACAACCTCAGCCCGACAAGCTCGAGATCCTCCGGCGGCAGTGCTTGTGACATCGCCGCCGGCGTCGTCGGTCGCCCTCTTTCCGGCTGATTATCGGGATCGGTTCCCCGCACGCGCTCGAACACACCCCACAGCAGCATGCCTCCGAGAATCACACAACCAATGACCGCAACAGGGCGCAAGCGCGGCACGGCGAGCATCACCAACAGAAATAGAGCAGCGAGGATCCAGTACATGCGCGCAGCATAACCGCACAGGGAGGAAGCGGTTAGCGGTTGGCGGTTGGGTTCGCGGTTAGTGGTTAGATCAGAGGCGCTGCTGCGCTTTCTTCCGTCTAACCACTCATCGTAACGGCCTCTCTCCTAGAGCATCCTGGAACCCGATCAGCGCCTACGCGTTCTGTTGGGTCACTGACGAGAGGAGCAAACACATGGGCACGACCCCGCGCAACGAAGGCGAAGGCAACAAGACGGCCGATCGCAATTATCGCGAAGCGACTCGCAATTTCGTGCAATCCGAACGCGGGCAGGAAGAAATCCAGCACGCAGGCGATGTCAGCAGCGAAGAAGAGCAGGAAATTCGCAGCGCCGAGAACAAGGCGAAGGAGCGGGCAAAGGAACACGACCCGCAAGAAATTCGCGATTCGTCCAAATCGAGTTGATCGGTGCTGCTGATCCACGCTGGCCGAATCTCGTGCGTTAACCTGAGTTAACGCTTTTAAGCAGACTAGACTGAAGCGGCGTCCGATAATGTCGGGCGCCGTTTGCTTGTGCGCGATTTGCGCAGGCAGCCGGCGCTCACGAAGAGCCCTGGTACACTGATCCGATGGCATCCACTCGTAATCGGCCGCCCAGTGATGGCGGCGGAATCGTTTATTCGACCGGCATCGGCGAGCGTTGTCCGAATTGCTTGCGCGTTGTGCGGGAGTGTGTCTGCAAGAAAGGCACTCCTGCAAAGCCCTCGAGCGACGGTGTGGTGCGTGTCAGCCGCGAGACACAAGGTCGCAAAGGCAAAGGTGTAACTGTAGTCTCGGGTCTTGGCCTGCCGCTTGCGCAATTGGAATCGCTCGCGACCGAGCTCAAGAAAAAGTGCGGGTCCGGCGGCGCTGTGGCCGATGGACGCATCGAGATCCAGGGCGATCACAGAGATCGCCTCGTTGAGGAACTACTCCGCCGCGGTTGGAAGGCCAAACGCGCTGGAGGCTAGCAAGACGATTTTGAAGGCGACAGCGGATAGCCATAAATACCTTCGGCAGAGTTGGCTCTGCTCCGACTATCCCCTATCCCCTATCCCCTATCCCCTATCCCCTTCCCTTTTATAAGGACCCACGATGAGAGTGAATACTTCATTGAGCTTATTGGCGGCTTCTTTGACGCTGATCGCGATGCCGGCGCTCGGTTCGCCCTCGACCTCGAAGGCGCCGAGCTCGTCTAAAACGTTCAAGATCGACTCCGGACATACCTATCCGAGCTTCAAGGCAGATCACGCCGGCGGCCTGTCATTCTGGCGCGGAAAATTCAATTCCACGTCGGGAACCGTCGTGTTGGATCGAACAGCCGAAAAAGGCGCGATCGATATCGCGATCGATGCGGCTTCGATCGACTTCGGAAACGAGAAAATGAATGCACACGCGAAGTCACCGGATATGTTCGACGTCGCACGATTTCCGAGCGTGGCCTATAAAGGCGAGCTCAAGGATTTCAAGAACGGCGCACCGACGAAAGTCGATGGTCAGCTCACCTTGCACGGCGTTACAAAGCCCGTTGCACTTACGATCGATCATTTCGTGTGCCGTGAACAACCCTCCGGCAAGGAAGTGTGCGGTGCCAACGCCATCGGAAAGTTCAACCGCGAAGACTTCGGCGTGAGCTACGGTAAGAACCGCGGCTTCTTCATGGACGTCGAGTTGGAGATTCAGGTGGAAGCGAAGGAAGAGTGAGAGCTGAGTCTTGAGTCCACAGTCCGTGGTCTGTAGACAGAGTCGCAAGGCTCTTGCTGCGGACTGCGGACTATAGACTGCAGTCTCTAGCTATTCTCCCCTCTCGCCCCGTACACCACTCTAAAGCCGTCGTTCCCACACAATTGCGCAAGCTTATCGGTGAGCTCGCGCGTGGGTTTCACCGACCATTCTTCCGATAGCACGAGCTCCGCGCGGGCGCCGCTTCCTTGGTAGCGGATCGCGACGGCGCAGCGGCCTCCGCGGAATGGACGCAATGTGTGCTCGATCGTTTTGACGAAACTGCGATCGCCCCCCTCGGGCCAACGAATAACGAGGCGGCGCGCATGCTGTTCGCGTGCGTGATCGATATCGATGACGCGCTTGGCCGTGAGCCGCCATCCTTCGATGTACTCATCGAAACGCAAAGAGCCTTCCACGACGATGATCGCACTCTTCGCAATCAGCGTTCGATATTGCTGCCAGATGTCCTCGAACATCGAGGCTTCCAGTCGGGCGCTGCGATCATCGAGCGTGAAGATGACGCGTCCGCCTCGTTTGCCTATATCGAACACCATCCCGGCCACGGTGACGGGCTTACCTTGGAAGCGGAACCCTTCATTGGTCGCGACGGGTCGATCGCCGGTTACATCGGCAATGCGACCGCTGATGATTGGTTTGATCTCGGCTTCGAATTCCTCGAAGGGATGCCCGGTCAGATACAAACCGAGAGTGTCACGCTCACCTTCCAGACGAACGCGACGGCTCCAATCAGGCAGCACTTCAGTCGCTACCGGGCCGCTGGTCGCGGGACTCGGATCGAGCAAGCCAAACATGTCATCTTGACCGACCACTCGAGCTCGAATGGTTTGATCGGCGAGCTGCATAGCCACTGGCAACGCGTGCATCAGAGTCGCCCGATTCGCGCCCAAAGAATCCGCCGCCCCCGAACGAATCAATGCTTCGAGCACGCGCCGGTTCATACGGTTCGCATCGCTCCGCCGACATAGATCGGCTAAATCCCGATACGCGCCCGAAGCATTGCGCTCGGCCACCAGCCCTTCGATTACGGATTGCCCGACACCTTTGATCGCGCCCAGTCCATATCGAATGCTGCGCTGGCCGGAGACCGTGAACATGTACTGCGAATGATTCACATCAGGCGGCTCGACCTTCAGTCCCATCTGATCGCACTCGTACTTGAGTGCGACGACTTTGTCCGTCTTGTCCATGTCCGAAGACAAAACAGCCGACATGAACGCTGAGGGGTAGTGTGCTTTCAGCCAAGCCGTCTGATATGAAAGTAACGCGTATGCCGCCGAGTGCGATTTGTTGAATCCGTAGCCGGCAAACTTCTCCATCAGATCGAAGATGTGTGCCGCCGTTCCCTGCTCCACACCACGTTTCGTTGCTCCGTCGATGAACACCGAGCGCTGCTTCGCCATCTCTTCGGGCTTCTTCTTGCCCATCGCTCGGCGCAAGAGATCGGCGCCGCCGAGTGTGTATCCGGCGAGCACCTGCGCGATCTGCATCACCTGCTCTTGATACAAGATGACACCGTACGTCGGTGCGAGCACTGGTTTCAGCTCTGGATGGAGATAGTCGATCGGGCCGGTCGTCTTACCGTGTTTGCGCGCAATGAAATCATCGACCATGCCCGATTGCAGTGGACCGGGTCGAAACAAGGCCACGAGCGCCACGATGTCTTCGAAGCAGTCCGGCTGTAGGCGGCGGATCAGATCTTTCATGCCGCGCGATTCGAGCTGGAACACCGCGGTGGTTTCGCAGCGCTTCAACAAGTCGTAGGTTGCAACGTCGTCCATCGGCAGATCGGCAATATCAAGCGGCGGCTCGCCTTTGCGCTCGCGTTCGGCGTTGATGATCTTCACTGCCCAATCGATGATTGTGAGCGTACGCAGACCGAGGAAATCGAACTTCACCAGACCGGCGGCCTCGACATCGTCCTTGTCGAATTGCGTCACCAGGCTGGTGCCGTTCTCATCGCAAAACAAAGGCGCGAAATCGGTCAATACGGAAGGCGCGATGACGACCCCGCCCGCGTGCATGCCAGCGTTTCGAACCAAGCCCTCGAGCGCCATCGCCATGTCGATCAGCGAACGCGTCTCTTCCTCGTTCTTGTAGCGACGCTGCAGCTCCGGTTCCTTCTCCAGCGCATCTTTCAAGGTGATGCCAAGCTCGAAGGGAATGAGTTTCGCGATCGAATCGGCGAAGCCGTAACTCAGTCCAAATACTCGCGCCACATCCCGCACCACAGCCTTCGCTGCCATCGTTCCGTAAGTGATGATCTGCGAGACGCGCTCGCGTCCGTAGCGATCGGCCACGTAGTCGATCACGCGGTCGCGACCATCCATGCAGAAATCCACGTCGAAGTCCGGCATCGAGACGCGCTCAGGATTCAAGAAGCGTTCGAACAGCAAGTCGTATTGCAGAGGATCGATATCGGTAATACCGATCGAGTAGGCCACCAACGAGCCCGCGCCCGAGCCGCGGCCGGGCCCGACGGGCACGCCGTTTTCTTTCGCCCATCGAATAAAATCCGCGACGATCAAGAAGTAACCGGCAAAGCCCATTTGGCAGATGACGCCGAGCTCGGCTTCCAATCGCTCCCGATAATCGTCCGGCGCAATGAGTCGCACACGCTTACCGTCGTTGCGAGCAGTGAGCTTTGCCAGACGCTGAGCCAATCCGCGACGAGCTTCTTCGCGCAGGAAGTCTTCGATCGTCGCGCCTTCGGGCACCGGATAGGCCGGTAACACCGATTTGCCTAATTTCAATTCCAAGCTGCAACGCCGCGCGATCTCCACTGAATTCTCGATTGCTTCAGGGATATCTTGGAACAGCTCCTCCATCTGCGCAGGCGTCTTCAAGTATTGCTGCGGACTGTATTTGCGCGATCGCTTGGGATCATCGAGCAATGCGCCTTCATGGATGCACACGCGAGCTTCGTGCGCTTCGAAATCTTCAGGTCGAATGAACCGCACATCGTTCGTGGCCACGACCGGGACACCTCGAGCGCTCGCAAGGTCCAACGCACCGTTCAGATAGGCCTCTTCACCAGGTCGTCCGGTGCGCTGCAGTTCGAGGTAATAGCGATCTCCGAACAGGGCGAGCCACTGATCGAGTGCAGCCTCCGCATCTGCTTCGCGCCCGTGTATCAGCGCACGGCCGACGTCTCCTTCGTGGCCCGCCGACAGTGCGATCAAGCCAAATAATGTATCGGCGCTAAACCATGACCTATCTACCATCGGTATGCCCCGGGTCTGACCTTCTCGATACGCTCGCGTGACTAAACGCGAGAGATTCAAGTAGCCCGCATTGTTCTGACAGAGCAATACCAGCCGCGTCGGCTCGACACGATCGCCGACTTCGCGCACGAGCAGATCGACACCGACGATGGGTTTGATGCCCATCGATTGCGCTGCCTTATAGAACTTCACCATCGCGAACAGATTGCTTTGATCTGTCAGTGCAACAGCGGGCATTCCAGCTGCCGCTACCGCATCCATCAGTCCCGGAACTCCCTCGGCCTCGCTCTGAATGCGCACGACGCTGTCGATCAGCGAGTACTCGGTGTGCAGATGGAGGTGGATGAACATTCGGCGTTGCGTGACGGGTGACGGTGAGTTTGTATTCCGCGTTCGTACTGTCAACCGTCAACGGTCAACTGCGAGGCGATCAGCTCGCCGCGCGTAGCGAGACGTACTGGCTCGAAGCTCTTACGGTGAATCGCGCATGGGCCGTGACGATCGAGGGCTTCGTAATGTTGCGGTGTGCTGTAACCCTTGTGAGAGGCGAAACCATATTGTGGGTATAGCTCATCGAGCCGCACCATCATTGCATCACGCGTCACCTTTGCCAGGATGGAAGCGGCACCGATGCAAGTGCGCAAAGCATCACCGTCGATGATCGCTTCGAAGCTGCACGTAAGCGGCAACTCCTCGAATGAAGGGCAGCGATTGCCATCGATTTGGACGTGAGCAGGATGGATGTGCAAGCCAACAAGGGCTCGACGCATCGCCAGGTAAGTTGCTTGCAAGATGTTGTGCGTGTCGATCTCTTCCACATCCGCCCAAGCGACCGACCACGCGATTGCATTGCGCCGAATCTTGAGCGCCAACACTTCGCGTTCCTCGGGATCGACCACTTTCGAATCGCGCACGCCACGAATACGCCGACGTGGATCCAGAATGACCGCCGCTGCAACGACCGGTCCCGCGAGCGGTCCGCGCCCCGCCTCGTCGACGCCAGCTACGAGTGGTGAATGGGGGACGGTCCTCGCGGGATTCCTTTCAGTCTCGGACGGCGGACGGTGGAGAACCGGAGACTCTGACGATTGATGTGCGCGATCGTCGATCATGTCTGATTCCGCGATGCTCACTACCAACTCTGTTTCACTCTGAGTCCTCACCGTCCGCCGTCCGCCGTCCGCTATTCACCAATCGCAAGACGGCTTCCGCGGCTCGCGCGCTCGCGTTGCGCCGAAGCGTCTCATGAATTGAGCTGAAAGTTTGCACTAGCTCTGCCCGATCCGCACGGGAGAGTTGTTGCAAGAGTGCCGGACCGAGTATCTCCGCGCGCACTTGGTTGTTGAGGAACTCGGGAACAACCTGACGCCCGGCCAAGAGATTAGGCTGAGCGAAGAAAGGCGCCTTGAAGACTTTCAGACCCTTAAGCAGGAAACTTGTCAGCAAGCCTAAGCGATATGCGACAACCATCGGACGCTTTACGAGCAAAGCTTCGAGAGTCGCCGTGCCCGAGGCGAGCAGCACGACATCGCTCGCCGCCATCACTTCTTGCGCTCTGCCGTCGACCAGAGTGACCTCTCCGGTCAGCCCCGCCGCGGCGAGTGCTTGCTCGAAGCTTTCACGCACTCGCGGTGTCGCAAGCGCTGCGATGAACTTCAATTCCCTCTTCTGAGCGCGCAACCAAACGACCGTCCTTGCGAAATCAGATCCCAGGCCTTTTACTTCAGCGAGGCGGCTTCCGGGCAACAAGGCGACGTAAGTGCCCGCAGTCGGAAGACCGAGCTGCATTCGCGCTGCAGTGGCATCCAGATGCATCGGGGTTCGATCTGCGAGAGGGTGCCCGACGAACTCAGCCGGCACCCCGTGCTCGTCATAAAAACGTTTCTCGAACGGAAGCAAACATAGGACCAGGTCGACCGCAGCACCGATGGTTCGCACTCGGCCTTGTCGCCACGCCCAGATTTGCGGACTCACGTACTGCACGGTTCGAATCCCGGCCGCCTTGATCTCAGGCGCGGCGCGAAGATTGAATTCCTTGGCATCGATGCCGATGTAAACGTCCGGCCGTTCCTGCAAGACGCGTGCGATCAGCGCCCGCCGAATGGCAAGCAATCGCGGCAAATGGGGAATGATTTCGAACAACCCCATGACAGCTAGATTCTCGGCCTGTTCCCACGGCTCACAACCAGCCGCGATCATGCGAGGGCCTGCAATGCCTGCGAAGCGTGCATTCGGGATGCGCGCACGAAGTGCCTCGATGAGCTGTGCGCCTAGGTTGTCACCCGAGGTTTCCCCCGCCACCAGAACGAAAAGTGGACCCGAACCGTTTGCCACGGCTCACTACTTATCGAGAAAAGCGTGAGGAAGAGATGCGAGCGGAATTCAGAGCGATCATCGCACGATTCCTACTCGCTCGCGGCGCGGAGTCGATTCGTTCAGGAAGGCGACGAAGAGCTCGAGCTCGGATTGCGTCTTCGCGCGGCTTTCGAGTTGCTCCAGTGCCGCCGCCAGCTTCAATCCGGAGCGATAGAGAATCTTGTACGCATCGCGAATATTGCGGATTTGCTCAGCAGTAAAGCCGCGACGCTTCAATCCTTCGGCATTCACGCTATGCGGTTCCGCAGGCCGTCCAACCGTCATGATGTACGGTGGCACGTCGCGCGTCACCGCGGTGTTGTTCGCGATGAACGCATGCGGACCAACTTTGCAGAATTGATGGATACCGGAGAATCCTCCCATATGCACCCAATCGCCCAATTCAACGTGACCGCCCAAGGTCGCGTAGTTCGCGAACACGCAATGCGAGCCGATCACGCAGTCGTGACCGACATGCGAGCCGGCCATGAACAAATTGTCGTTCGCGATCTTCGTAACGAGCTGATCCTTAGTCGTCCCGCGATTGATCGTGCAGTTCTCACGGAACGTATTGCGCTCGCCGATCTCGAGCCGAGTCGGTTCTCCCTTGTACTTGAGATCCTGAGGCGCTGCGCCGATCGAGGAGAACTGAAAGATGTTGTTATCACGCCCGATTGTCGTCGGACCTTCGATCACGGCGTGAGGCCCCACCCAACAACCCGAGGCGATCGTCACACCCGGCCCAACGACCGTATATGCGCCGATCTCGACATCACTGTCGATCTGCGCACTGGAGTCGATGAGGGCGGTGGGATGAATGGACATTGAATCAGGAGAAGGCGATAGCGGATAGGCGATGGGCGATAGTACGAAATGAACGCGCAGAGGCTCGATCGGGCTGCGAATGGGTTCTGACCATCCCCTATCCCCTATCCCCTATCCCCTTCGTTTCCCCTGGCGCCACCATCATCTCGGCGCTGGTGGCCTCCTCGCCTTCAACTTCAGCGGTCGTGGAAAATTTCCAGATGCCGCGCAGTGAACGTTCGAGCGTGGCCTTGAGAATCAGTTGATCACCCGGCAAAACCGGGCGGCGAAAGCGGGCCTTGTCGATGCCGACAAAATAAAGCTGGCGATGTTCGTCGGGATAGACACCCGCGGTGACGAACGCGAGGATGCCGGCGGTCTGAGCAAGGGCTTCCAAAATGATCACGCCGGGTAGCACCGGGCGATGAGGGAAATGCCCTGGGAAAAAGGGTTCATTGAAAGTCACGTTCTTCAACGCGCGTATCGACTTGCCAGACTCACATTCCAGCACGCGATCCACGAGCAGGAACGGATAGCGATGCGGCAACCTGCGCATCACCTCGTTGATATCCATTTTCAAGATTTCGGTCATTTGTTGTTCCATTCCACTTGCGCTCGATTATTCCTCTTCCGGAGCGCTGCGATCGGCAAGCTCGTCCGCGGCGTGCCGACGCGATCTTCGGACGGATCGCACGAATTCATCGAGCTGATAAAAACGCGCGGCATTCTTGCGGAAGCGGCTCGCTTCTTCCACCGGCAAACCGCTTGAATACGTGCCGGGCTTGGTGATGTTGCTGCTGACAAAAGCACGGCCCGTCAACACGACGTCGTCACAGATCGTCAAATGTCCGGCGACGCCGACTTGCCCGCCGATCATGCATCGCTTGCCGATCGTAGTGCTTCCTGAAATGCCGCTGCATCCGGCGATCACCGTATGCGCGCCGATCCGTGCGTTGTGGGCGATCTGAATTTGATTATCTAGCTTCACGCCTTCTTCGATGACAGTGTCTTCGATCGCACCTCGATCAACCGTGGTGTTGGCACCAATCTCGACATCATCACCGATCGTGACGCTGCCGACCTGCGGCACTTTGACCCAGCCACCAGCATCCGGCGCTAAACCGAAACCATCTGCGCCGAGGATCACGCCTGGATGGATCAGACAGCGATTCCCGATGACCACCGATTGACATACCGTTACATTCGCCACGAGGCGAGTATCCGCTCCAATCGACGCCTTCTCGAAAATGACCGTGCCGGGACCCACTACCGAGCGAGCGCCAATCTTCGCGTGAGCACCCACGACGACATGCGCTCCGACAAAGGCACTCTGGTGGATCTGCGCCGTGGGATCGACGATTGCCGAGCTGTGGATCCCAGGTGCAAACACATTCGCCGGATACAGAATCGCGGCGATGCGGGCATACATTGCGTAAGGATTCTTCGAAAGAAGTGCTGCAACCGGACACTCCTCGGCGAGCTTTGGATCCAGTACGACGGCTCCCGCCTTGGTATGCCGCAAAAAGCGGCGATAGCGCGGGTTGGCTAGAAACGTGACGGCGGAAGAGTCAGCGCCTTCCAGCGTTCCGACCTTGGAGATCCGCAACTGCGGATCGCCTCGTAACTCCAAGCCGAATCGAACCGCAAGCTCGCCCAAGGTCATGTTGCTGGACATGGCCGGGCGAGCCTTCGTTGACTCACGGCCGATGGGATCAGGGTTTCGGAGCCGGTTTCGCCGGCGTCGGTGCGGGCTTGGAACCAGCCGTCTTTGCTCGTGCCTGCAACGCACTGAGGACTTGCGGAGTGATGTCCATGGACTCATTCACGTACAAAACTCCATCGCCGACGACGAGATCGTAATTTGCACCGCGCGCAAAGATCTGCACTTCCTGGAGCAATGAACGCTGCAACTTACCGATCTCTTCGTTCCGTCGTACGTTCAAGTCCTCCACGTACTCGTTCTGCTTGCGCGCCAACTCGCGTTGCCCATCGCGCAACTCCTTCTCCGCGGTGCGCCGCTCGTTTTCAGCCATCACGGCGCCATCTCGCTGCAGCTTCTCTTCTTTGGTTTTCAATTCGTTCTGAGCCGCTACGATTTCTCGCTGCCGCGGCGCGAACTCATCTGCCAGAGCTTGCATCGCGGACTTTGCCTGCGGTGCCTCCTCGAGAAGTTTGGGTACATTGACCACGGCGATCTTAGACTGCGCCTGAGCCATGCTCAGGGGTGCCAGCAGCGCCAACCCGGCGGACAAAATCCAACCTGTGAGACTCAAACGTGTCATGAGAGATCGACCTCGGATATGCAAAGCGTGAATTCTACTCGACTTAGAAGGCCTGACCGATCGAGAACTGGAATCCTTCCGTCTGATCGCCGTAGCGATCCGGCTGATCGCCGCGCTCATCGTTCAATGGCAGCGCGTAACTGAAGCGGAAGACGCCCAAAGGTGCAAGCCACTGCACCGCGACGCCAACGGATTGTTTCAGCTCATCATAGCTGAATTCATAGTCCGATCGTTGCCCCCCCGGCCCGAAAAAGTCGATGTCTTGATCCGAGAACACGTTGCCGATGTCGTAGAACAGGCTAAAGCGGGCGCTGTTGCGCCACTTTTCGGGCATCGGCAGGAGCAACTCGGTCTGGGCGATCGTTTTGATATTGCCGCCATAGGGCCGGCCGAAGTTATCCTTCGGGCCCAATCGGCTCTCGCGGAAACCGCGCACCGATTCGGGACCACCGGCGAAATATTGCCGATAGGGAGGCAACGCCGTCGTGTCTCCGAGCGCCTTACCGTAGGCAAGCTCCATATTGATCATCAAGGTGAAGCTGCGCCAGATCGGTACGAATTGCAGATAATCGAAGGATGCATTCCAGAACTCGACGTCGCTTCCCGGAAGGGTGTAGCCGATGTTGAAGCGCTGACGGCGTCCGCGATCGGCGAACAACGCTCTGTTCCGCGAATCGTAACGCCAGCCTAGATTGAGCTCGAAGGTCGTGAACTGACTGCTGATGAGCTCGAACTCCGCGAAGTCATCGCAATCCGCATCCGGCGTGATCTGCCTACATTGAACGCGCGAATCGCCGTTGTTGGTCAACCATTCGAGCACTTGAGCCGCGCTGCCTCCTTCCGAACCGAGTAGCTCGGCGCGCTGCGCAGAAATGCCGATGCCAAAGTACTGATACTCGCTCAGCGGGAAGTCGTAGTTGAGCCCCGCGGAGATTGTCTCGGTATCGATGTCCGAAGTCGCCGAGGTCAGCTGCGTGATGTCTCGATAGCCGACCGAAACGGTGCGCTGCACGCCGTCGATCGTCGTGTAAGGATCGGTGTGCGCGAAGCTGAACGCTTTCGTGTAGCGGCCCGAGTTGATCTCGGCCGCAACCCGATTTCCGGTACCCATGAAGTTCGAATGAACGAAGTTGCCGTTCAAGATGATCGATTGCGACTCGGAGTAGCCGATGCCACCACCGAATTGACCGGGCAAGCCTTCTTTGATTTCGAAATCCACGTCGACGAGATCCGCGGCGCCGGGAACTTGATTGGTCTCTACTTCCACACTTTCGATGAACGGCAATCGTTGCACGCGCTCCTTGGATCGTTCGACCTGCGCATTCGACAAATAGGCGCCTTCGAGTTGGCGCATCTCGCGCCGAAACACTTCGTCATTCACGCCGGAAGTGCCGTTGAAGTTGATGCGGCGAACATAGACGCGATTCTTCGGATCGACGACGAACGTAATCGAAATCTCCTTGGTTTCTTCGTTCGTCTGCGGCACCGGATCGATAGTGGCGAACGCATAGCCATCCAAGCCCAATCGCAACTTCATCGCCTCCGTCGTCGTGGTGATGTTTCTCAGCGAATAAGTGTCGCCTGGTTTGGCGAGAATCAGCCTGCGCAGCTGTTCTTCAGGTACGACCATGTTGCCTGCGAGCTTGAGCTCCGAAATCTTGTAGACATCCCCTTCATCGATATTGACCGTGATGAAGATGTCGTCTTTCTCCGGCGCGATTGCCACTTGTGTGGAGGTGACCGCGAAATTCGCGTACCCGCGATCCATGTAATACGAGCGCAGCTTCTCCAGATCGCCTGACAATGCCTCTCGGCCATACCGATCATCCTGTCGGTACCACGAAAGCCAATTAGGTGTTCTGAGCTCGAACTCTTCGAGCAGATCTTCTTCGGGGAACGCCGTGTTGCCGGCAACATTGATTTGCCGAATGCGAGCGCGTTTGCCTTCCTTGATATCGATCGTGATCTTGACCTTGTTACCGGGCACTTCTTCGACCTGCGTATCGACACGCACGCCATACTTGCCCCGAGAGAAATACTGATCGGTGAGGTATTGCTTGACCTCATCCAACGTCGATTGATCGAAGGTCTTACCGGGCGCCAGTCCGACGTTGCGCATCGAACGCTGCAGGTCGGGCGTCTTGATGTCCTTATTGCCTTTGATCTCGAAGCTCTCGATCGAAGGACGCTCGAGGACCGCGACGACGAGAGTGCCGCCATCGCGGCGCAGCTCCACGTCGCGAAAGAACCCGGTCGCGAACAGCGCTCGCAAGGCCTCGGCGACGCGTCGACTGTCGAGCTGATCGCCGATGTTTACCGGGAGATAGTTATAGACCGTGCCCTCCGAGATTCTCTGCAAACCTTCGATGCGGATGTCTCCGACGATGAAGGCTTGATTAGTCTGCACTTGGGCAACAGCACGATTGTCCAAAGTGTCGACGACACCGACAGCTGCGAGCAAAAGCGTCGCATGGATGATGGATCTCAGATACATCGGCCTGTTAACACTCATTTTACGAGCTGCGACGAGCTATTGCGGTTCAGGGCTAGGCGCGACGACCGCCGTGTACTCAATGTACTCAAGTGGAGGAGCAACAACGCCCTGGAGCGCAATAGCTCGTCCCGATTAAAGTTATTCATACATTTCATGGGTTGCGTCTCGAATCGTCTGCTGCATCGTTAAAAAACTTGCTCATATCGACATATGAGCTGCGTTTTTGCGCCTCGCATCAGACGATTGGAGGCGCAACGCAGCACGCAAAATGAGTCTTAACAGGCCCTTAGTTTATATGCCGAGCGATATCGTTATAGAAGGCGACGGTCATCATCAGCAGCAACATCGCAATGCCGATTTGTTGACCCACGAGCATTGCACGTTCTGAGACCGGCCGCCCCTTGACCAGTTCCGCAAGCTGATAAACCACTTGCCCACCGTCCAAGATGGGAATGGGCAATAAATTGAGCACGCCTAAGCTGATGCTGATGAGTGCCAGCGTGCTGAGGAAAGTCCTCCATCCTTGGCGCGCCGCGAATCCAGTGGTCTCCGCGATACTGATTGGGCCCGAAATCGCTTTCAGCGACACATCGCCGGTCAAGATCCGCCCCACTATCTGCAGCGTGAAGATCGACATGTCCCATGTCTTCACTGTCGCCTCGCCCAGCGCAGGCACGAGGCCATACTGTTCCAAGCTGAACATTTGATCGGTATTGGGCGCAATGCCGATGCGTCCGATCCGCTTACCGTCAACCTCGTCTTCGCCAATCGTCAGAGGTAATTCAATTCGCCGACCTTCGCGCTGTACTTCAAGCACTACGTGCTGATTGGCACTGGGCTCGACGAGCCGTACCAGGTGCGAAAAATCCTCAACGGGTGTCTCGCCCATACGAACGATTTCATCGCCCGGCTCGAGCCCCGCTTTATCCCCTGCGCTGCCTTTCACGACCTCTGCAACGACGGCCGCAACCCGAGGCTGCCCCATCTGAAAGCCTAAACCGGGAAGTAACGCATCAGGTTCGGTCAGCTCGCGGCTGCGCTCGCCTGCGAGGAGTTTTACTTCGCGCTCGCTGCCCTTCACATCGCGCACGCGCATCGCGATCGTGCCGTCATCGACGAGATCCTCGAGGATGCCCAGGATCGCGCCCTCGAGCGTGTTTACCTGCTGACCGGCGACGCCGATGATTTGCTCGCCGCCTTTCAAACCTGCCTGCGCTGCGATCGAGTTGGGCGTCACTTCGCCGACGTATGGCTTCAACGCCGGCACGCCTGCGGTGAACAGCGCCCAATACAACAACACGGCAAAGACCATGTTGAAGCCCGGACCGGCCAACAGCACTGCAATTCGTTTCCACACCGGCTGTCGATTGAACGCCCGCGGCAAGAGCTCAGCGGGAACATTGCCTTCTCGCTCATCGAGCAGCTTCACATAGCCACCCAGCGGGATTGCGGCGATGACGTATTCGACGCCGTCGACGGCACTGGTGCGCTGCCAGAGCGGCTTGCCGAATCCGATAGAGAACCTTAGAACACGGATACCCAGACGCCGCGCGACCCAAAAATGACCGAATTCATGCACCGCAACCAGCACGCCGATCGCCACGATGAATGCGGCGATCGCGATCAGGTATTCCAGCGGTGTGTCGGGCGAAATCATGCACAGGCTCCAGTAATCGCTGCCGCGGCGCGCGCTTGCGCACGCGCCCATTCATCTGCTCCAAGAACATCCTCGAGAGAAACGACGGGAGCGTTGCCGTGTTTTGCCAAGACATCCTCGATCACGCCAGGAATATCGAGAAAACCAAGACGGCCTTCCAGAAACGCATCGACGGCCACTTCGTTGGCGGCATTCAAGACGGCCGGAGTTGTGCCACCGGCTTCAGCGGCATTCCTCGCCAGGCGCAAGCAAGGAAATCGGCCCATATCAGGCGCTTCGAAGTCCAATCGCGCCGTGCGGATGAGGTCCAGCGATTCTACACCGGAGGGAAGCCTATCGGGCCAACCCAAAGCATGTGCAATCGGTGTACGCATATCTGGATTCCCAAGCTGCGCCAGCATTGAACCGTCCAAGTACTCCACGAAGGAATGCACGATGCTTTGAGGATGTACGACCACTTCCACGCGAGAAGGTGCCAGATCGAACAACAAACAGGCTTCGATCAGCTCCAGTCCTTTGTTCATCAGCGTCGCTGAATCCACGGAAATCTTGCGGCCCATGACCCATCGCGGGTGGGCACAAGCTTGATCGGGAGTGGCGCTGCGTAAGACCTGCTCGGGTGCACGCAGAAAAGGCCCTCCGGATGCGGTCAAGAGCACGCGCCGCACACCCCTGGCGCGATCTCCGCCCATGCATTGGAAAATCGCGTTGTGCTCGCTATCGACAGGAATCAACGTGGCACCGCCTTCGCGGACGGCTTGCATGAACAAGGGCCCCGACATCACCAAGGCTTCTTTGTTGGCGAGCATCACACGCTTGCCTGCACAGGCCGCGGCCAGGCTCGATCTCAAGCCGGCTGCTCCCACGATCGCGGCCATCACTGCATCCACCTCAGGATGTGCCGCGATATCCGCCAATGCCTGTGCGCCCGAAAGAACTTCGGTCTTCATGCCTGCTGGCGCGAGCTCAGCACGCAGCTTGAGTGCGGCAGAGGTTTCGACGACTACCGCAAATCTAGGGCGGAAGCGAATGCATTGCTCGAGTAATCGACCGACATTATTACGTGCCGCCAGAGCGAATACCTCGTAGCGATCCGGGTGTCGGGCAATGACATCCAAGGTGCTCAACCCGATACTGCCGGTCGAGCCCAGAATAGCGAGGCGTGTGCGGTTCATCTGAACAGTCCGAGCCGTTCGAGACCCACGAGAAAGACCGGCGCGGCGGCCGTAACACTATCGACCCGGTCCAAGACTCCACCGTGGCCGGGCAACAAACTGCCGCTGTCCTTCACTCCGGCGTGCCGCTTGAACAGACTTTCGGTCAGATCACCGACCACCGAGGCAAGAACAGCGACCAGCGAAAGGCCCACAAAAGGCACTACGGGGACCGTAAAGAAGCGGACCCCGATGACCGCGACGATCGCAGCGCCAGCCAATCCGCCCAACACACCCTCCCAGGTTTTTCCAGGACTGACTCGCGGCGCCAGCTTGTTGCGGCCGAACTGCCGACCGGCAAAATACGCACCGACATCGGCGGCGACCACGAGTAACAACAGAAACAGCATGAGCGCGGGTGCCTGTTCATGGAGTCGAACTAACGCAAGCCAGGCTGGGATCAGTACGAAAAGCCCCGCTACTCCCGCCGAGGCACCGCTGACTGCGCCCGGAAAAATCACGATCCACGCGAGCGCCACCAGCCACCACATGACTGCGGTGTAAAGCAGCACGCTCAAGTCCGCGCCCACATTGCCAAGAGCCCATGTCCCCGCAACACCCAGCGCGATTAGCGCTACATAGCCGAGGCGAGCTGAATAATGCGTGAAGCCCGGAAATGCCGACCACTCCCACGCCCCCGCGATCACCAACAACGCAAGGACGGCCATCATTGCTCCGTGCGGGAGCAAGAAGACGGCTAACAGCGCGATCGCACCTAGCGCCAACGCAGTCAGGACACGCTGGCGAAGCATCACCGCACCTCAGCTTGGTCTGGAGTGAGTCCGAATCGGCGTTGGCGACGGCCGAAGTGGTCGATCGCCGCTGCAAGTTCCTTTTCACCGAAGTCCGGCCACAGAACATCGCAGAAGTACAATTCCGTGTACGCGAGATTCCATAGTAAGAAATTGCTGATGCGGTGCTCACCGCCGGTTCGGATCAAGAGATCGGGATCGGGCAGGTCCGCCAGCGCGAGCTCAGCACTGAGCGTTGTCTCCTCGATCTGCTCGGGATTTAGCTCGCCGGCCGCACAGCGCTTGGCAAGGCCCTTCACGGCTTCGGTGATATCCCAGCGGCCGCCATACGCCACAGCGATCATGAGTGTCATGCGGCTGTTGTTTGCTGTGAGGCGCATTCCAGCTTCCATGCGCTCACGTAAAGCCGATGACAACTGCGCGAGGTTGCCGATGAAACGCAGCCGGACGCCGTTCTCATGCAGTTTATCTACCTCATCGTCCAGTGCCTGAAGAAATCGGCTCATCAGCATCGACACTTCTTCCTTTGGCCGCTTCCAGTTCTCCGAAGAGAACGCAAACAACGTGAGGACTTCGACACCCCGCGCCGCGCAATTTTCGACGATTTGCTTGACCGAACGCACGCCCATGCTGTGACCTGCTGAGCGCGGTAAGGCGCGTGCAGCAGCCCATCGGCCATTGCCATCCATAATGACGGCAATGTGCCGAGGAACGGCGCTGGAGCTGCCGCGCGACTCAGACACCGCCATGAGCACAGGCCACGACGAAGCGCACCGAAGAAGCAAGCTGTTTGATCATGTGTTATGTGCGTTGGACGCGAGCGATCGCCAATCGGGTACGAGGTGACTCACTTGACGCTTGCCCTGTACGAATCATGTCCTTATCTAACCGCTAACCGCTAACCGCCAACCGCTTCTCTTCCTCTACACCTGCATCAATTCCTTTTCTTTTTCGGCAAGCACCTGATCGATCTCTGCGATGTGCTTGTCGGTAAGCTTCTGCACCTCGTCCTGTGCACGACGGTCATCGTCCTGAGATACGAGTTTCTCTTTGAGCATATCGCGCAGCGTGTTCATCACGTCCCGGCGAACGTTCCGCACGGCTACACGCGCATTCTCTGCTTCGTGACGTACGACCTTGGTCAGATCGCGCCGCCGTTCCTCTGTCAACGGAGGCATGGGCACACGAATGACGGTGCCTGCGGTATTCGGCATCAGTCCCAGCTCGGACTTCATGATGGCCTTCTCGATGGCCTGTACCAGGTTCTTTTCCCACGGCGTCACCGTGATCGTGCGCGAGTCTTCTAAAGAGATGCTGGCAACCTGCTGCAGCGGCACTTCACTCCCGTAGTAGTCGACCCGAATATGCTCGAGCAGACTGGTATGTGCTCGCCCGGTGCGCAGCTTCTTGAGTTCGTTCTTAAGCGACAGCACGCATTTCTGCATGCGCTCGGTCGCATCTTTCTTGATGTCGTTCAGCATAGTCATCTCCACGAAGGCGATAGGCGATAAAGAGATAGCCTCCCTATCCCCTATCCGCTATCCCCTTCTAGTCTTCAAGCATTCAAAACCAACGTCCCCACATCCTCTCCGCGCACGATGCGCAGGAGCTCTCCCGGCTTCGTCAGATCGAACACGCGCAGCGGCAGATTATTGTCGCGGCACATCACGATCGCAGTCGCATCCATGACGTTGAGACGATCCATCAATACCTTATCGAAGGTGAGACGGGAATAGCGCGTTGCGCTCGGGTTCTTCATGGGATCGTCGGTATAGATGCCATTGACCTTGGTCGCTTTGAGCAAAAGATCGGCATTGATCTCGATCGCCCTGAGGCTGGCTGCCGTATCGGTGGTGAAGAATGGATTGCCGGTTCCGGCAGCCAAAATCACTACGCGACCCTTCTCCAGGTGACGCACGGCGCGACGGCGAATGTACTCTTCGCACACCTCATTGATGCGGATCGCGGACATGACACGGGCGTAAAGCCCCAGCGCCTCGAGCGCATCCTGCATCGCGAGCGAGTTCATCACCGTCGCGAGCATCCCCATGTGATCGCCGGTGACCCGGTCCATGCCAGCGCGGGCAAGGCCGGCGCCTCTGAATATGTTGCCGCCGCCGATGACCACCGCGACCTGCATCCCTAAGCTCATGACCTCGCGGATTTCGCCGGCCACCCGTTTGAGCATCTTTGGATCGATGCCGTAGTCTTCCTCCCCCATCAGCGCTTCGCCTGAGAGCTTCAGCAAAATGCGCCGCAAGCCTTGTCCCGGCTCGCTGGGCGAGCGTCCACCTGAATCTGAGTCGTTCGACGTCATGAATACCTTCTTATGACTGACTTGCCGCGAACACTCGCGACGATGGATCGCTCAAACTGCGCCCTTCGTGCGAATCGCTCCGCTGCGCTGATCGGCTTCTCCGAGGATATCCAATCGCTTCAGCTGTGACCCATTATAAAGAACCCCGCCGAAGCGGGGTTCTGATTAGCATCGATCCTCGAGCGCAAGCCTATTGGCCGCGCACTTGTTTCATGACCTCCGCGGCAAAGTCTTCTTGTTTCTTCTCGATGCCCGCACCCACTTCGTAGCGGATGATCGCAAGCACCTCGCCGCCAGCCTTCTTCAAGTACTGCTCGACCGTCTGCTTATCGTCCTTGACGAAGGGTTGGCCGAGCAAAGTGATCTCTCCGAGCCACTTGCGAATCTTGCCTTCGATGATCTTGTCGACGATCTCTTGAGGCTTACCGGCAGTCTTCGGATCGCCTTTGGCCTGCTCGACGAAGATCGAGCGTTCTTTCGCGACTTCATCGGCCGGCACTTCCGCTGCGGATACCCGCGCCGGATTGATTGCCGCCACATGCATGGCGATGTCCTTGGCCACCGCCTCATCGCCGGACTTCATCGCGACCAAGGCACCGATGCGGCTGCCATGCAGATATGCACCGGTGACTGCAGGCGCATCGAGGATCGCGAATCGACGAACACTGATGTTTTCGCCGATTTTGGCAATCAGCACGCGGCGCGCCTCATCGATCGACGCGCCAGTCTCCATGCTCAATGCCGACAAGGCTTCCAGGTCCGCTGGGGCATGAGCCAAAGCGACTTTGGCCACATTGGCAGCGAAGTTCTGAAAGTCCTGCTCTCGAGCGACGAAGTCCGTCTCGCAATTGACCTCGACGATCGCAGCACGCTTTGCATCCGCGCTGCGCTCGATCACGACCACACCTTCAGCAGCGATACGCGAAGCCTTCTTGTCGGCCTTCGCTAACCCTGCCTTGCGCATCAACTCGGCGGCGGCATCCAAATCGCCATTGGTTTCAACGAGTGCCTTCTTGCACTCCATCATTCCTGCGCCCGTGCGCTCCCGGAGCGACTTTACTGCTTCTGCTGTTACAGCCATCTCTTACTCCGCAGCCGGTGCATCGGCAGGCGCCTCGGGCGTAGCGGCTGGAGCCGCTGCAGGGGCGTCCGCCGCCGCAGGCGTAGTCGCCTCTCCGGCTGCTGGCTTGCGCTTCGCAAGAGCAGCTCGTCGGCGAGCCATGAACTCCTCGGGCGACACATCTGCTTCGACGTCGTCGACCTCGGCGGCCACGACATTCTCGACCAGATCCGCATCCTCGCTTTTTTCAGGAGTGCGACGGCGAGTCGGTGCTTTCTTCTTCACTGCAGCCGTTCTACCACGGCGCGGTGCAGGCGCACCCGTCTTCGGCTTGGGCTTGCCCTCTTCGTCGAGCTCCACGAATTCATCTTCACCCGTCGGCACTTCCGGAATAGTTGAACGTCCCTCGAGCACGGCATCGGCCATGCCTTCGGCGTACAGCTGAATCGCGCGCATCGCGTCGTCATTGCCGGGAATCAGATAATCGACGTCTTCCGGGGCGCAGTTCGTATCGACGACGGCCACGACGGGAATGCCGAGCTTCTTGGCTTCGTTGAGCGCAATGCGCTCATGACCGACGTCGATCACGAAGAGCACATCGGGCAGCGAATCCATCTCTTTGATGCCGCCAAGGCTTCGCTCGAGCTTTTCACGCTCGCGTCGTAGACCCTGCGCTTCGCGCTTGCTGTGTTGCTCGAGCGTGCCGTTCTGTGCCATCTCATCGAGCTGCGTGAGGCGCTTGATCGACTGGCGCACGGTCTTGAAGTTGGTCAACATGCCGCCGAGCCAACGATGGCTCACGAAAGGCATTCCGGCGCGAATCGCCGCTTGTCGGATCGCTTCCCGAGCAGAACGCTTGGTGCCCACGAACAGTACGCGGCCGCCGTCGGACACGACTTGCCGCACGAATACGGCCGCCTCGTTATAAAGCGGAAGCGTCTTCTCGAGATTGATGATATGAATTCGGTTTCGTTCCCCGAAGATGTATTGAGCCATCTTGGGGTTCCAGAAACGGGTTTGGTGTCCGAAATGGACGCCCGCTTCCAGCATCTGTCGCATGGACACGCTGGCCATTGGCAAGTCTCCTGTAGGGGTTGAGCCTCCACTCGCCCCATACAACGACCCACTGCCGCTAGCGGCTGAGGGCACCCCGTCGTATGTGTCGGTCCGAGTGTGAGAGTTAAATGAGAGATTCGTTGCGAAAAAAGCGCGCGCTTTATACCATAAACTCCTCCATGGTCCAACGATGGCCGGATGTTTTTTCCGGCAGTCTCCCTTAAGCCAGGCTCCCCTTTCTGATGCGCGGCCTCCTGCAATCACTGACAAACAAGGCGACGCGCTCCTCGGCGGGTCAGCTGACCTCACCCCCGACGACACGACATATGCAGGTCACGATCAAGACCCCAGAAGAGCAGGAACACATGCGCCTCGCCGGCAGGCTGGCAGCGGATGTGCTGGACATGATCGAGCCCTACATCGTTCCCGGCATTACCACCGAGGACATCAATATTCGTGTCCATGACTACATCGTCAATGTCCAACAGGCGATTCCCGCGCCCTTGAACTATCGCGGTTTTCCCAAGTCGGTTTGCACCTCGGTGAACCACGTCGTTTGCCACGGCATCCCTAGCCCAGAGAAGCGCTTGAAGCAAGGCGACATCATCAATGTGGATGTCACGGTCATCAAGGACGGCTGGCATGGCGATACCAGCCGCATGTATGCGGTCGGCAAGATTGCTCCTTCGGCGCAGCGGCTGATCGACATCACACGCGAAGCCATGTGGATCGGCATCCGTGAAGTGCGCGCCGGTGCACACGTAGGTGACATCGGAGCAGCCATTCAGACGTTCGTGGAAGCTCAGCACTTGAGCGTCGTGAGAGAGTATTGCGGTCACGGCATCGGTCGTGTCTTTCACGAAGACCCTCAGATCCTTCATTACGGGGATCGAGGGCGTGGAATGGAATTGCTACCGGGCATGACGTTCACTGTCGAGCCGATGGTGAATGCGGGTAAACGTCACGTGAGACTGCTGGCCGACGGCTGGACAGTGATCACCAAGGATCACTCGTTGTCGGCACAGTGGGAGCACACTGTGCTGGTAACCGAGAGCGGCTGCGAGGTACTCACGCTCAGCGCAGCAGAGCGCTGAAGCGAACCTCCACTACATGCCGATCATCACCACCGAAGATATGGAAGAACTCACGGCAACCGTGAGCGATCCCAACTGGGAGTACCTTCCCGCACTGCAAGCGTCCCTCGGTCCACACCATCAAGACATTGCGACCTTCCGCGCCGCGCTCACTGAAGGCGATCAGAAGCTTCAACAGCGTTTTCTAGATGACGAGCCAGTCGAACGACTGGTACGCGATCGTGCACGGCTCGTGGATATGCTACTCAAGAGCGCGTGGAGCGCGCACGTCGGCGAGCATGCTCGCGAGATCGCATTGATCGCTGTCGGAGGCTATGGGCGCGGTGAGCTGAATCTATGCTCGGACATAGACATTCTGATCTTATTGCCCAAGAGCGAATCAACTCCGTGGCAGACTCATCTCGAACGCTTCCTCACGTTCATGTGGGACATTGGCCTCGAGGTCGGTCACAGCGTTCGCACCATCGATGATTGCCAGCGCGAAAGCGCGGCTGACGTAAGCGTCGCTACCACACTGATCGAATCGAGGATGTTGACGGGCCCGGAATCGTTGTTCGAGGCGATGCGTCGCGCGCTCGCACCGGAACGAGTCTGGCCGACAAAGGATTTCTTCGAAGCAAAGGTTGCTGAGCAAACCGCGCGCCACCATCGCTATCACGATACCGCCTACAACCTCGAACCGAACGTCAAATCCAGCCCCGGCGGGCTACGCGATATTCAAACGATCGGGTGGGTCGCGAAACGTCACTTTGGCGCCGAGTCGCTCGATGAGCTCGTCGATCATGGCTTTCTCACCAAGAGCGAGCTGCGCAAGCTGAAAACGGCGCAGGCATATCTGTGGAAAATCCGCTTCGCGTTGCACGTACTGACGAAGCGCCGCGAGGATCGGTTGCTGTTCGATCATCAGATCAAGCTGGCGAAAATGTTCGGCTATGAGGACGCGACCTACACACTCGCCGTCGAACAATTCATGCAGCGCTATTACCGCACGGCGATGGACGTGAGCTTGCTGAACGAAATGCTGCTGCAGCTGTTCCGCGAAGCCATCCAACTGGATTCTTCCAACGAGCCGATTCCCGTCAATCCGCGTTTCCAGATCCGCAACGACTATCTGGAGATCACGAACGAAGAGGTATTCGATCGCTACCCTTCTGCGTTGCTGGAAATCTTCGTCGTTTTGCAGCAGCACCCGAACATTCGTGGAGTACGCGCCTCGACGATTCGCCAAATCACTCGCCACTTATGGCTGATCGATGAGGAGTTCCGGCAGCATCCACGCAATCATCGTCTGTTCTTCGAAATTCTGCGTGTGCCGATCGGGGTCACGCACGAGCTGCGCCGGATGAATCTGTATGGCATTTTAGGCCGATACATTCCTGCGTTCGGACGCATCGTCGGACGCATGCAGTACGATCTCTTCCATGCTTATACGGTCGATGCTCACACGTTGTTCGTACTGAGCAATCTGCGCCGGCTCGCGATGCCGAAATACGATCACGAGTTGCCCGAGCTCTCGCGCATCATGCAATCGCTGCCCAAGCAGGAAGTGGCTTATCTGGCGGCCCTGTTTCATGACATCGCCAAGGGCCGCGGCGGGGATCATTCAGAGCTCGGCTCCGTCGATGCCGAGGCATTCTGCCTAGAGCAAGGTTTGTCACGGTACGACGCTCGCCTGGTGGCGTGGCTGGTGCGCAATCATCTCGTGCTGTCGGTGACGGCGCAGAAAAAGGACATCAGCGATCCGAAAGTCATTCACGAGTTCGCTAAACTCGTCGGCGACCAAACGCACTTGGATCACCTCTACGTGCTCACCGTCGCAGACGTGCGAGGCACGAACCCGAAACTCTGGAACAATTGGAAAGCCTCGCTGTTCGCGGAGTTCTACGAACGCACCAAACAGGCTTTGCGCCGCGGCCTGGAAAGCCCCATCGATCAGGACGAGTTGATCGCCGAGACGCAGACTCAAGCGCGCGAGCTCATTGCTCGAATCGGCCTGCGTCCCGATCAGCAGGAGCGAGTTTGGGGGCGCTTGACGGATGCGTATTTCCTTCGGCATACACCCGAGGAAATCACTTGGCATACGCAGATGCTCGCGGAGCGCGACCTAAGCGACTACTCATCGCTCGTTTCCGTGCAGGATCGCTCCGGACGCGGCGGCACCGGGATCAGCACCTACACCCCTCAGACCCAGCACAGCTTCGCACGCACCACGGCGCTGTTGGACCAACTGGGGTTGAACATCGTTGATGCGCGAATCACGCCAACAGCGGATGGCTTCAGTCTGGATGTCTATCACGTGCTGGAAGACACGGGAGCCGAGATTACCGATGCGTTACGCATTCGGGATATTCAGCAGCAACTCGAACATGCGCTTTCCAAACCTGAAGATGCAACCGTGACCGTGACTCGTCGCGCGCCACGACAAGTTCGAATGTTTTCTACACCTACACAAATCACGTTCAGTGAGGATCCGATCAACCAGCGCACGATCGTCGAGTTGATTGCCGGGGATCGGCCCGGGCTTCTGTCTCAGGTCGCGCACGTTTTCATGAGCGATAAGGTCTACATCTATGCCTCGAAGATCATGACGGTCGGCGAGCGAGCTGAGGACGTCTTCTACGTGACCGACGAAACTCTGCGGCCCTTGAGCAGTGAACGACGCGAGCTGTTGGCGCAGCGATTGACTGAATCCCTCGATCGTCGCGCATGAATTCATTGCTTGGGCAGTTGCGGCCGTATCCGTTCGAGCGCCTGCGCGCGCTCCTTGCTGGCGCTGCACCACCGGCGGCGCTGAACCCAATCTCGATGTCGATCGGCGAGCCTCGCCATCCAGCACCTCGAATCGTGCTGGAAGAGTTCACGAAAAATCTCCAGACGCTAGGCAACTATCCCGCAACGTTGGGCTTGCCTGCGTTTCGAGTTGCCGTTGCCGACTGGCTCACTCGCCGCTTCAACCTGCCCGCCGGCACCCTCGATGCGGAAACGATGGTCTTGCCTGTGAATGGCACTCGAGAGGCATTGTTCGCATTCGCCCAATCTGTGGTCGATGCCAAGCAGTCCCCCGTGGTGGCTATGCCAAACCCGTTCTATCAAATCTATGAAGGCGCGGCTCTGCTTGCGGGCGCTGAGCCCTACTTCATGGCAAACAGCAAGACTCTGCTCGCGGATCTCGATAGCGTCCCCGCCGAGGTGTGGCGTCGCTGCCAGTTGCTGTTTCTGTGTTCGCCAGGCAATCCCACCGGAGCGGTCGCGGACGTGCGTTATCTACGTCGCGCCATCGAGCTTGCCGAGCGATTCGATTTCTTGGTTGCCTCGGACGAGTGTTACAGCGAGATCTACCTCGATGAGGCGAATCCACCGCCAGGCTTACTGCAAGCAGCGATCGCCGCCGGTCACACTCGTTTCGAGCGGTGCGTCGTATTTCATAGCTTATCCAAACGATCGAGCGTGCCCGGATTGCGATCAGGATTCGTCTCGGGCGACCCTTCCGTCATCAAAGCCTTCTTGCTGTACCGCACTTATCACGGCTGTGCGATGCCGATTCACACTCAGCTCGTCAGCATTCCTTTGTGGAACGACGATGCTCATGTCATCGAGAACCGCAAGCTCTATCGCAATAAGTTCGCGGCCGTCCTGCCGATCCTGCGCGAAGCGCTTCCCATCGAGGCACCGGACGCGAGCTTTTATCTATGGCCAACCGTGCCTGATGACGAGCGCTTCACTCGCGAATTGTTCGAGCGCAAACACGTGACGGTCCTGCCGGGAAGCTATCTCTCACGCGATACCGCGCAAGGAAATCCTGGCCGCGGTCGAGTGAGAATCTCTCTAGTTGCCAACCAAGCCGAATGCGTGGAAGCGGCGGGAAGGATTCGCGACTATGTCGCGGGCAGGTGACGGGTGACAAGTAACGGGTGACGGGCAAGACAGGACGAGAAGGAAAGCAGGGATAGCCGCCACACGCTAAACTCTCTGCCCCGTCACTCGTCACCCGTCACTCCGTCACCATGCCTCTGCAATCCCTCATCGATTCCGCCTTCGAACGTCGCAGCGAATTCAGTCCTAAGAACGCACCAGCCGATGTGCGCGACGCCGTCAACGAAGCGATAGGTTTGCTCGACGCGGGTAAAGCGCGCGTTGCGGAAAAGGTCGATGGGAAGTGGCAGGTCAATCAATGGCTGAAGAAGGCCGTGTTGCTGTCGTTTCGACTGAACGACAATCAGGTAGTGGATGCGGGTTACACGCAGTTCTTCGACAAAGTCCCTCTCAAGTACGCCGGCTACGATGAAGCGCGTCTTCGTGCCGAAGGTGTGCGCGTCGTTCCTCACGCTATCGTTCGCCGGGGAGCATATGTTGCGTCGAACACAGTCTTGATGCCCTCTTACGTGAATATCGGTGCTTACGTCGGCCAAGGCACGATGGTGGACACCTGGGCCACAGTCGGTTCATGCGCGCAGATCGGTCGCAACGTTCACTTATCAGGCGGTGTAGGCATTGGCGGCGTGCTCGAGCCGTTGCAAGCGAGTCCGACGATCATCGAGGACAACTGCTTCATCGGGGCGCGTTCGGAAATCGTCGAGGGAGTGATCGTCGAAGAAGGCGCGGTCATCTCTATGGGCGTCTTTATCGGCGCAAGTACCCGCATCTACGACCGCGAGCGCGACGAGGTCTCGTACGGCCGCGTACCGGCCGGCGCCGTCGTCGTGTCAGGTTCCCTTCCTGCGGCAAACGGAAAATATAGTCTGTATTGCGCCGTAATCGTAAAGCGCGTCGATGCGCAGACGCGATCGAAGGTGGGGATCAACGAGCTACTGAGAGAGTGACAGGTGACGGGTGACGAGCAAGAAGACGACTCTGTAGGTACTCAGATCTGCAGGCGTGAGCTGCGAGGCGGGGTCGAGTTTCATAATCATCTTGCCCGTCACCCGTCACTCGTCACTCGTCACTCGTCACTCTTTTCCGCCGATGCCTCACATCCTCACCGCTTGCGACGAATACCACTTGCTCCGCGATGTTCTTTGCGTGATCGCCGATTCGCTCCAGACCTTTCAGCGCGAACACGGTGTCGATCGTGGCGCCTAGGAATCGCTGATCCTGCATGGCCAGTGTCAGCAGTTGACGAAGCGCAGCGGCGAATTCGGCGTCGAGCTCGGAGTCGCGAGCAGTCACGCTTTGCGCCATTGGGCTGTCGGCTTCATCCAAAGCACGCACCGCATCTCGCAACATTCCGGTCGTCAGAGTGGCCATGTGACGCAGGTAGCGCGCGACAGCGTGCACCGGACCTTGCGGCTCACCCGTCGCGAGACGCGCAGCGAACTTCGCGATCTTCTTGGATTCGTCCCCCGCCCTTTCTAGCTCCACCGTGATGCGCGACACGGCCTTTGCCATGCGCAGATCGCCTGCGACGGGCTGATGCAGCGCTATGAGCTCGAAGGCGTCTCGATCAACCGTGCGCTCGAGATCGTTGACCCGTGCTTCGCGTGAGATCACCAATTGCGCAAGCGTCGCATCCCCTTCGAGTAGTGCGCGGATAGATGTAGATACTTGATCGATGACCAAACCGCCCATCGAAACTGCGCGCAGGCGCAGCTCGGCAAGCGCTCCATCGAGAGCTTTAGCTGTGTGGCCTTCGAGGGGATCGGGCATCGAGCGTGATGGAAGTGATGAGGGTGATGAAAGTGATGTACGTGGCGGAATAGATGAAACACACCTTCATCACTTACGTCACTTTCATCACCTACATCACTGCTCGTGCGGCGTGCTAGCCATAGCGCCCCGTAATGTAATCTTCCGTCGCCTTCTTGCTCGGATTGGTAAAAAT
The DNA here is from genome assembly GCA_025929585.1 of Steroidobacter sp. Lineage (GTDB taxonomy): Bacteria > Pseudomonadota > Gammaproteobacteria > Steroidobacterales > Steroidobacteraceae > Steroidobacter. The sequence goes on along the minus strand of JAICPY010000024.1, from coordinate 18,165 downwards.
CTTGGCGGCTTCGTCGAATTCGATCAGCTCACCGAGGTACATGAAGGCGGTGTAATCGGAGACGCGCGCGGCTTGTTGCATGTTGTGGGTCACGATGAGAACGGTGACTTGATCACGCAGCGTTGAGATCAGCTCCTCGATTTTCGCGGTGGCGATCGGATCGAGCGCCGAGGTCGGTTCGTCGAACAGCAAAATTTCAGGTGTCGTCGCAAGCGCCCGCGCGATGCACAGTCGCTGCATTTGTCCACCCGAAAGTGCGAGCGCTGAATCCTGCAGGCGATCCTTCACTTCATCCCAAAGCGCGGCGCCACGTAGGGCCTTTTCGACTTCTTCCGCCAACGTTGCGCGATTGCGAACACCACGCAGCCGCAAGCCGTAAGCGACATTCTCAAAAACCGATTTTGGAAACGGATTGGGCTTTTGGAACACCATGCCGATGCGCATACGCACTTCGATAGGATCCACGCCCGGCCCCACCAGATTCAGATTATCTGGATGCAACGTGATGCTACCCTCGTAACGAGTATCGGGTTGCAAGTCATGCATGCGGTTGAAGCAGCGCAAGAAGGTACTCTTGCCGCAACCGGATGGACCAATGAGTGCGGTTACCTGACGATCTGCGATGGGAATCGTCAGGTTCTTCAGCGCGCGGTGCTGCCCGTAGTAGAAGCTCAAGTTGTCCACAGCCGCCTTGACGTTCAGGGCCCGCACTTTGCGGGTGTCATCTACTGCGATCGAGATCCGGGGAGTCTCGATGCGGGCCTCGTCTCGCGAACCAGAGGATTTTTCGCTTCGCAATGCCGGCTCCTGTGGATTCTGGCGCGTCTGCTGCTGCACCGATTGTGCGCGAGCTGTCGTGGTTGAATCCATCGTTGTCACCTTGTGTCTTAAACTGGATCGTGTAATCGGCACAATCCCCAGCCTTACCAGTTGATCTTTTTGCGGAACCGATAGCGAATCCAGATCGCAACCGCATTCATCATCAAGGTCATCCCAAGCAAAATCGCACCCGCAGCGGCGGCATTTGCTTGGAACGCAGGATCGGGACGCGACACCCAGTTGAACATCTGGATCGGCATCGCGGTAAACGGATCGTTCAACCATCCGAATGAGATGAACGGGAACTCGGACGTGAAAGGCGATTCGGGTAGGAACGCAATGAAGCTCAGCGCACCGATGGTGATGATGGGCGCGGTTTCGCCGATCGCGCGCGACAAACCCAGAATCATTCCGGTGAGAATGCCGCCTGTGGAGTACGGCAGGACGTGATCCTTCGTGACCTCCCACCGCGTCGCTCCCAGGCCGTACGCCGCCTCGCGAATCGCTTTAGGAACTGAGCGAATCGATTCTCGCGTCGCGACGATTACGATCGGCAGAATCAAGAGCGCGAGCGTCAGGCCAGCGGCGGCAATGCTTTGTCCGAGATCGAATTCGTAGACGAACAATCCCAATGCGAGCAATCCATAGACGATCGACGGCACACCAGCGAGGTTCGTCACATTGATCTCGATGATCGCCGTGAACCAGTTCTTGGGTGCGTACTCTTCGAGGTAAATCGCAGCGGCGACCCCTACTGGAACCGCGCAGATAGCCGTCACGACCATGATGAGCGTCGTGCCGACCCACGCAGCCAGAATGCCGGCGCGTTCAGCGCGTCGCGATGCGAAGTTGGTAAAAAAATCCCACGTGAAGCGCTCGGAGCCATCCTTGATGAGATCGATAAACAACACCGCCAAGATCGCCAGGCAGGCGAGCATGACGGTGAGTCCGATGATCACGAATACCTTATCCAGGACCTTGCGGCGCGACAGCCCGCGCTTGACTGAATTCGGATCTAGGAACGGCGCCATCGCCGGATTGACACTCATCAGTACGCCTCCCGGAAGCGCCGTGTCAGAGAGAAACCAACGACGTTGAAGATGAGAGTCAGGAACATCAGCACGAGACCTGCGGCGAAGATGCTCTGATAACCGATGCTGCCGTGTGGCAGATCACCGAGGCTCACCTGCACGATATATGCGGTGATCGTTGCGGCCGGCTCTCGCGGGTCGAAGGTTAGATTCGGCTGCATACCCGCGGCGATCGCCACGACCATTGTCTCGCCCACTGCTCGTGAAATGCCGAGAATGAAAGCAGCAGCCAAGCCGGAAAACGCACCTGGAACGACGACTCGCAGCGCTGTCTGCAGGCGTGTGGCTCCCATAGCGTACGAGCCTTCACGCATGTAACGCGGTACCGCCCGCATCGCATCTTCGCTGAGGGAACTGACATAGGGCACGATCATCAATCCGATCACCAGACCGGCACTGAGCATGTTGAAACCCGGTAAGTCCGGCATCAGCCACTGCAGGGCTGGCGTGACCATGGTGAGCGCGAAATATCCATAGACAACCGTGGGCACGGCGCCCAGCAGCTCTAAAATAGGCTTTACCGTTTCGCGAATGCGGTGCGGCGCGAACTCGCTCAAGTAAATGGCGATCAACGTGCCGAGAGGAACGGCAACGATCAATGCCACCATCGTGGTCGTCAGCGTGCCAGCCACCAAGGGCAAAATCCCGTAGTGAGCATCTGCGAACAGCGGCGTCCACATCGTGTCTGTCAGGAAGTCCACGATGGAGACATGCTCGAAGAACGCGCTGGACTCGATCAACAAAATCGCCACGATCGCGAGTGTCGTGAAGACCGCGACCAACGCAGCTGCAAGCAATAGCAACTCGATAGTGCGATCCCGCAGCTTGCGATAGCGCAATGCGCTGCGCGACAGAGCCGGTGTGAAGTCGGTGGTACTCAAGCAGACAACTTTACATTTCGTGCACGGTATTGATGCCTAGCCCAGGATGCCTCGGCCAGGCGGGGCGAACTTTACTTGGTCGGGCAGTCATCGTCGACCCGCGGGTGACGGGTGACCGGTGACGAGTGACGGGAAGGAGCGCTCTGCTCATCTGTGGCAAATCCGCAAACCCGGTCTGTGCCGCGCAGGAGCCTCAACGAATCGCCTTCTTTCCCGTCACTCGTCACCCGTCACCCGTCACTGATTCGTTAAAGCTTCCCCTCTCTCGCGAGTAACTCATCGATCGTGGCGCCCACTTCCGGTACGCCGCCGAAGACCGTGCCGAGTTTCTTTTCCTTGAAGTGCTTGAGCGCGAGCTGATACGCCTCTTTCGGCAATGGCACGTAGCCGACTTCCTTGGCCAGCTCGGAGCCCTCGGTCAGGTAGAAGTTGATGAACTCCCGCACTTCGGCGCGCTGAGCAGCCGGTTCGCTGACGTAGATGAACAAGGGACGTGACAGTGGCTCGTAGCTTCCGTCGTTGACGGCTTCGATGCTAGGCATCACTGCTTTGCCGGACTTATTGACGACCGGCACGGCGCGCACTCGATCTTTGTTGGAGATGTAATAGGCGTAGCCAAAATAGCCGAGTGCGTTCTTGTTGTTTTCGACGCCCTGGACGATGACGTTGTCGTCTTCGCTGGCGGCAAAATCGCCGCGGCTCGCCTTCGACTTACCGTTCACTGCTTCAGTGAAATAGTCGAACGTACCCGAATCGGCTCCGGGGCCGAACAACGTCAGTGGCTCAGCCGGCCATTCCGGGCGGATCTGATTCCAACGTGAAACTCGACCTTGCGCGCTCGGCTCCCACATCTTTTTCAAATCTGCGACGGTGAGCGCCTTCACCCAGGTGTTAGCTGGATTCACGACGACTGTCAGCGCATCGAAGGCGACCGGCAGTTCGAGATATTTGATACCCGCCTTACGGCAAGCTTCCATCTCTTCCTTTAAGATCGGGCGAGAGGCGTTCGAAACGTCGGTCTCACCACGGCAAAAACGCTTGAATCCGCCACCGGTGCCTGCGATACCCACTGTCACCCGAACTTTGCCGCGCTTCGAGATTTGAAATTCCTCAGCGACGGCTTCTGCAATCGGAAACACCGTACTAGAGCCATCCAGCTTAATGGTGCTCTGGGCGGATGCCGCCTGTGGCGCGACGCCGGCCTGCAGTGCCATCAACATCGCTGCCGAACCGAATATGTTCCAGAACTTCATGAACTTGAACCCCGTGATCGTGAGCCTTCGAGAAACTTCCGAACGGGCGCAAGTCTGCCAATCTTTCATGACAGTTCTGTTACCGGACGCGCTCGGCGCATGCCTTAGTGCTGCTCGGGATGGATTTAGTCACGAAATGGTCATGATCGGCGCTTGCCGCCACGGGATGCGTTCGCTATAAGTCCGCGCACTTTGCTCGAAGCAGGCTTTTCGGAGTTCCCCTTGTCCAGCGCCTCGCCAACCCTCGCTCTTACCCAAGATCTCATTCGCCGCGCTTCCGTCAGCCCCGAAGATCAAGGCTGTCTGCAAGTTATCGGTGAACGTCTGGGGACACTGGGTTTCCGCCTCGAACGCATGCCGTTTGGCCCCGTCGAAAATCTCTGGGCCCTGCATGGTTCCGGCGCGCCCCTACTCTGCTTCGCAGGCCACACCGATGTCGTTCCGACGGGTCCGCGTGAGGAATGGCAAACCGATCCGTTCGAACCGGTGGTACGCGATGGCATGCTCTACGGCCGCGGAGCAGCGGACATGAAGAGCGGTCTGGCTGCCATGATCACCGCAACCGAGCGATTCATCGCGCGGCACCCGAACCACCTTGGCACCCTGGCCTTCTTGCTCACGAGCGATGAGGAAGGTCCTTCTGTGGATGGCACACGTCGCGTCATGGAAGTTTTGGAAGCGCGCGGCGAGAAAATTACGTGGTGTGTCGTCGGCGAGCCAACCAGCACCGATGCGCTAGGCGACATGGTCAAGATCGGCCGCCGTGGTTCTCTTTCGGGCAAGCTCACTGTTCACGGCGTGCAAGGCCACGTCGCCTATCCCCACCTTGCAGACAATCCGGTGCATGCCGCCGCGCCCGCGCTCGCCGAATTGGCCGCGCGCATCTGGGACAAGGGCAACGAATTCTTCCAGCCCACGACGTTTCAAATCTCGAATATCAGTGCCGGCACCGGCGCACCGAACGTCATTCCAGGCGAATTGAAGGCGCGCTTCAATATTCGATTTTCCACCGAGCAGACGGTGGAGAAGCTTCAGCAGACGATCACCGACATCCTCGATCGCCACAAGGTGAACTACACGCTCGAATGGTTCGTCTCAGGTCTTCCTTTCTTCACGCCACCAGGCTCTTTGTCGGATGCAGTGATCAAAGCAGTCAAAGAAAAAACCGGTCGTACACCGGAGCTCTCGACGACCGGCGGCACTTCGGACGGTCGCTTCATTGCACCCACCGGCGCGCAAGTCGTCGAGCTCGGCGTCATCAACGCAACGATTCACAAAGTGAACGAAAGCGTTCGAGTCGCGGATATCGAGACGCTCTCGCAGACGTATGAGAGGGTAATGGAGTTGCTGCTCGTAGAGCAGCAGTTTAGGGGGTAATGATTAGGGGGTAGGGGGTAGTAAGGCAAAGAGAGGCATCGCCGCGATCCTTTCCCGTTCTTCTTCTACCTTTAATCATTTCTTACTACCTCTAATCAATACCCTCTTCCGCTCTTACTACCCCCTACTCCTAATCATTATCCCCTTCCTCCGTCGTTCGGTTGTCGTGCTACATTCACCAATAACGCGAACGTGACGAGCGCCGCTAGCGCGGCTGCTACCCACCACGGCATCGACAAGCCCAGAAACGTCCAATCGATGGTGCCGCATTCACCCGAGCCGGTGAGGACTTTGGAGACGACTTCCGTGAGCGGCATGATCTCCATCAGATAATCGAGATCCGCACCGCATGCGGCCACCGAGCCCGGCGGTTGCGCCTGGATCCAGATGTGCCGGGCCGCAATGGCGATTCCGCAAATGCCGGCGATTGCAATCAGTGACCCATAAACCCGCGATCCTGTGCGGCCTGGATTGTGAAGGGTCGCGATCAGAAACAGCACGCCGATCGCGATGACGGCAACGCGCTGAAAGATACATAAGGGGCACGGTGGCAGCCCAAGCACATGCTCCGCATAAAGCGCATAGCCTATCAATGCGGCGCACGCGAGAAACCCAAGCGCGTTGCCGAGCCGACGACCGAAAGGAAGATTCATATAGAGGAGGCGTTGACAGTTGACGGTTGACAGTTGACGGTCCGATAAAACACGCCTCTTACTGTCAACGGTCAACGGTCAACCGTCAACTATCACATGCCACTCAATGAGCGGCATCAAGACGCCGGCGTCTGGCCGCGTTGAGAACGAGTCTGCACATGTTTCTCGACGTCTTCCATAGACAAGTGGCGAATGTCCTTGCCGTAGACCATATATACGACGTACTCGCAAACGTTCTTCGCGTGGTCGCCAATGCGCTCCAACGCTCGCGCCACCCAAAGTACATCCAACGCGCGGCGGATCGTTCGCGGATCCTCCATCATGAACGTGATGCACTGACGCTGAATCGCTTCATACTCCTCATCGACCAGCCGATCCTTCTTCGCAACCGCAACCGCCGCTTCAGGATCGAGACGCGCGAAAGCATCCAGAGCTTCGTGCAGGATGTCGCCGACGATCCTGCCCAGGTGCTTCAACTCGCGATAGCGGTCAGCGGGACGCTCGACCGCTGCGAGCCTCGAACCGATGTAACCGATCTTCTCGGCCTCATCGCCGATGCGTTCTAAATCGGTGATCGTCTTGATCACCGCTACAATCAATCTCAAGTCGGAAGCAGCCGGACTGCGCGTCGCAAGGATGCGGCTGCAATCGTCATCGATCGCAACCTCCATCGCGTTGACCTTCGCATCGCCACGAGCGACCTGCTCGCCCAAACGACTGTCGCCTTGCACAAGGGCTTCGACCGCTTGACTCAATTGCTCCTCTACGAAGCCCCCCATCTGCAGCACGTTCGTGCGCACCCGCTCCAAGTCATCGTTGTAGCGGCTGAGGATGTGATGGGACAGGTCAGATTTTTCCATGGGTGGCTCGAACGGACCGAAGTAGCTGCTGTATAGCGCTTTGGCAGTAGGGGAGCAAGGAGCGCGTGTAGACGTGCAAACGTGTAGATGTGTAAATGTGTAGACGCGAGAAGCGGAGCCAATCCGTCTCTATCTTACGTCCACACGTCCTTCACCTCTGCACGTCTGCACGCGCCGCATGCGGCGCTAGAACTTCACATTGAAATCCACCTGAAACCGATCGTAGTCAACGCCGACCTGACCGGCGGAGTTTGCGACGTCCGCGTTGCGCTCGGTCATGAAATAGGTCGCATTCAGCACCCAGTTCTTCACGGGTGCGTAGGCCGCGCGCAGAACCATACCCTCATTGTCGGAATTGCCGGCTCCAAAGTCCGAATCGATCAATTGCGCGAACAACGCATCCTTCTCGAGGACCTGATAACCCGCTCCGAGTTCCCACGTGCGGTAGTTACCTGCCTTGCCAAGTACGATCCCGGCGGACCAAGCCGTATCCAAATCGTCTGCATCCTGGTTCTGGGCCACATCGGCCCAGAGCTGTAGAGGCAGATCGCCCAGCATCGCGTTGAATTCCGCGCCGAGGTTGATCACCTCATAGTCATTCGCGAGCACAGCGACAGTGCCGGCGCCGGAAGGAATGTTGATGGTCGTGTTGCCGTTCGGGCCGCTGAAGAACGGCGCCCTGCCCTCCCCGGCACTCAAGTCGAAATAATGTGCGGCGAGCGTTAGCGTCGCAGCCCCAACTGGCAGTTTTGCGCCGATCTGCAAACCATGCAGCATCGTATCGGACGTCACCGCGCTTTCGGGGCCCGAGACTTCGTTGATCCAATAGTTATAGGCCGTGCCGAAATAGATCCCATGGTTGACTCCAACCGCGAGCCCCTCGGGATTGACGTCGCTGTCCCAGAACAGGCTCTGGCCGGGTTTGAAGAACGGCTGCTTCATCTTGCCACCGATCAGATTGCCCCAGTTCGAGAACTTCCAATCGAAGTACGCCGTATCTAGATCGATGCTCTTTCTCGAGAAGACTTCGCCTAGTGTCGTATTCGAACCGCGCGGATCACCTCCTTCCGTGGTCGCAAATCCAATCCCTAGTGAAACCGTCTCGGTGGCTTTCACTTCTGCATTGATACGCGCGCGGACACGATCTCGATACCGATCTGCGGTCACATCGCCTGAGCTACTGAGCGTATCGTCCCTGATCTGTTCGTGGCGATAGCGAACATCCCCCTTCAACGCGACCCGACTGGCCCAATCGGAGCCTTTGATCTTGCCGACCTCCGATGCATGAACCGCCGATTCCTTACGCAGTCCGCGCGTCTCGGCCTTCAGATATTCGTCCTGCGCCTTGAGATTCTCGTTCTCGCTTTTCAGCGCATCGTTCTGCTGTTCTAGCTTATCCACTCGCCGGATGAGCGCTTGGAGTTGCTCACGAATCTGCGCGAGCTCATCGCCGCGCTCTACATTCTGTGCCGTGGCCTGTGCCATGGCCTGCTGCATGCCTTGCGTTGACAGCAGCGCCATCATCGCTCCCGAGATCAATACGCTTTTCACGTCGGTTCTCCTAACGATCCTTAAGGCCTCGGACTCACCGTCCGCTTTATACCCGTGCTTTGTTACAGAAAAATTTCAACCGGCTGGCAGCCATTCTACTTGTGACAGTATGACTACGACGGTGCGATGGATTTATAACGAGGGCGAGGCTCTAAGTTACGGTCGTGTTACGGCGACTGCGCCTCACCTCGTTAGCGGTTGCATGACACCTGCTGGGCTCGGGCCAATGTGGCGATTCAAGAAACTGCTCAGTTCCTTGAAGTACGCGGTTCGACACGACTCGATGGTCATCTCGTGATCGCAGTCGGCTCGCATAATCAACTCATGCGGCTTACCTTCTTTACGCAATGCGCGTGCGAATCTGCGCGATTGGCTCGCGGGTACGACTGCGTCCAAGAGTCCATGTACGAGCAACACCGGCGTCTGCGTTGAGCGCACACGAGCGATTGGCGACATTTGCCACAAACCCTGCCCATCCGCTCCTAGTCGCTCTCGCCACACGTCGGCATCGGCAAGTCGCTGCGTATGTTGAGAGAACGCGAGCAGATCCGAAATTCCTCCGAAGCTCGCAGCGCACGCGTACCACTGCGACTCTCGCGTCGCTCCCAGAAGCGACGCATAGCCACCGAAGCTCGCACCCGCGATACACATCCGCGTGGGATCTGCGGTTCCTTGTTCAACCAGCCACCGCGCGCCATCCGTAATATCGTTGTGAATCACGCCACCCCACTGCCCGGCGCCGGCGGCCGCGAAACCCGCTCCGTAGCCGAGCGAGCCACGGAAATTCATTTGCAGTACGCCGTAGCCGCGTTGCACCAAGAAGTGCACCAGAGGGTCGAAACGTTTCCACGTGCGAGCTTCAGGACCGCCATGAGGCAACACGATCGCCGGAAGACCTTTTGTTTGTGCGCCAAAGGGAAGGGTGAGATAGCCAGGAATCCCCTGCCCGTCCCTCGCGCTATAGGTAATCGATTGCATCGGCGGAAATTGCTTACCTTCGAGCTTGGGAAACGAATGCCCTACCAGGATTAAGTTCGCTTGCTCAGTGTCGAACAGGTAAGTCGATGGCGGATCTCGATCGCTGCTCGACTCCACAAGCAACCACCGCCCGTCGTCGCTGCGATCCGAGATGAGATTGACCGAATCCGGCAATCTTGCATCGAGCCAAGCTTGGCGGCGGACTTCATCTTGTGTGAATGCCGCTTGAAGCTCCGAGTCTTGAACGTAACGTACGGCCAACAGCTCGCCGCTGTTCCGATCCAGTATCACTGGCCCCACGATGTCGTACTTCGGATCGGCAAAGACCAGTTCAGGCGAGAACTTCGGATTCGTGGCATCCGCGCGAAAGAGTGCGGCACGACCACGATGGTGTTTCAGCACATACACGTTATTGCCTGCGCCGATCGACAGTGGAGCGATTGCCTCGGGATCCGACATGTCCTGTTCATTGAGAACCGTCCAGTTCTCACTACTGTCATCTCGCACATAGAAGGACGCGCGCGCAGCGTCGTATGCAATGCCTAACTTCACCTCGCCTCGATAATCTGCCATCCATCGTCGAATGGGTGGGCGCGAACGCAAGATGCGCGTGAGTCGGCCGGTTTCGACGTCTAGCTCTGCGATTTCCGGATAACCGGTCCTTTTCGGATCGTGCTGTACGAGCACGCGATGAGGACCGCGCGCGGAGAATCCGATGATGTGATCCCGAATCGGATCGGACAGCCGCCGATTGAGCTCTCGCGTTTCCCCGTGGACTGCGTCGATGGCGTATAAACGCGTTCGCAGCTCGACTCTTTCCGGTTTGCGGACGGCCGAAGCGGTACCGCACAAGATGAATCTGTTGCTTGCCCAATCACACCAGCCGAATCTCTCCTGCTTCGATTCGAGACTTAGCGGTCGCCTCACGCGATGCTCGCGCACACGCATCAAGACCAGCGATTCGCGCCCCGAGGCATATTGCACATAGCTCAAGGTTTGGCCATCCGGCGAGAGAGACGCACCGAAGAACTGCGGTGAGCTGGCGAAATCCGCGATATCCGAGATCTGCGCCCGAGCACCGCCGCAGAGTGCGGCGATGGATGCAATGAGGCCGAAAGCTAGCGAGACCTTACCCTTCGAGGTTCGAGTGAGCATGTCGCGATACTAACAATCGCGCGGCGCATGCAGCGTGAAGGAAAATTGAAGCCCCAGAAAACATCGGCCCGCCTCCTTATGGACAAGGAGACGGGCCGCTCGAGGAGGATCTCGATCAGAAGCGATACGAGGCACTCAAGGCGAGCGTTGAGCCTGGTTTCTCTTCGAACGTCAGCACGTTCTCGCGCTCGATTTGAATGGACTCGTTCAACAGATTCTGAGCCTTCATCTTGATCGTCAGCGAATCGGTGGGATACCACGAGTACGTCAGGTCGATGGAATGGAAGGGCTGCTCGAAGCCATCCGGAGCGCCGTTGCGCCCTGCGACATACAGCCGTTCACCAAAAACGTTGTAGATCACCGAGGCCGTGTGCTTTCCACCTGGAGAGTCGTACCCGAGCATGACGTTGGCTACGTATTCCGACGCGCCTGCCATTTCTCGCACCGCATTGGTCGGAGCATCGGCACGCGGACCGGCAACTAGCTCGGACTCTTGCACCGTCACGTTGCCCTGCACGAACAGTGTTTCGAAGAATCCACCGAGAAAGCCTAGGCGTTTCAGGCCCTCGAGCTCGACGCCGCGAACGAACGCCGAATCGGCATTGAGCACCTCGCGAGCAATCGTCGTATCGCTCGCCGCGGATTCGAAGAACTCGATCGGATTCTCAATCTCCTTGTCGAACAGCGTCACTGTGAAGCTATCGCCGCCGCCAAAATGCCACTCGGCTCGAATGTCATAGTTATCGACGTCGGCTGGTATGATTCCTGGATTTCCACGCGTGAGGATGTCCGTAATCGGGTCGATGTAGCTCGCATCCGTCAACTCACGCAAGTCCGGGCGGATCGTCGTCTGGCTCCAACCGAAGCGCAGTTGGAATGTCTCTGCCAGCCAGTCCGACATATAGGTTACGGACGCCGCTGGATAGATCTCGTCCGACTTGAAGGTGCCGCGCTCGAGGACTTCGGGATCTGTCGTCACTTGAGGATCGGCGGCCGTATAGCCATGAGGATTCCAATCGACTGCGGCCTGACGATAGTCCTCCCACCGCGCGCCGCCGCTCAAACGCCAACGTTCATCGTAGGTCCACTCGGCTACACCAAAGACCGAATCCGTCATCGTTGCGGCGATATAGCTTTGGTTGTTGGTCCCCTGACGTGCAAATACATAGTTGTTTGCAGGATCTAGGATATTTTCATCCGAGAACACTTGATCGAGCGAACCGACGAGCATGTCCGGATCGCTGACGGACAGCGGACCTAAGCTGAACTGCGATTGGCGATAGGTGCGCACCTTCTGCGAATGTCGCGTGCCTCCTTTGAGCTCGATCGTCGAGGTGCCAATCTGGATCGGGAGCGTACCGGTCCATCCATAGTCTTCGACTTGGTCTTCCAAGTTGGTGTACCGATAGTCTGCCGCTGAAGAAGACAACGCCACCGCTTCGCTTAGAACTTCCCCCGTGCTCGCATCGGTATTGGTGCTGGAAGTAATCTGCACCTCGTTGGGGATATCGGTCGTCGCTTTGGAGTCCGAATAGAACCAGGAAACATTCGTTTCGTCCGGGAGCCATCCGAGCAGTGTCTCGACAATCGGAAATTTCTCGCGAGTCGTCTCGCCGAGGTAGTGACTGCCCTGGATCTGATTCGTTACGAGCTCGCGTTCCTCGAATCTGAATCCGTAGTTTCTAAATCCGAGACCATCCGAGATCTCGCGATTCTCGTTGAAGAAATCACGGATATAGGTGTCATCATCGGTGCTGCGCAGAAATAGGCTCGTCGCTGAGACTTCATGGTCTACCGCGAACTTCAGGCCGATGTTTGCCGTACCGGACAAGTTGATCGAGTGCGTCGACTCATTGACCGTATCGGTCCGCTCTTCGGGGAAGGAAAAGTTGCGCGACAATCTTTCGGATTCGCGCCAGCTATTGTCATATGTGCCACCCACCTGCAATCCGAGCTCCCAGTCTTCGCCGATCAGAAAGCGGTTGCCTACGGTTGCCTTGACACCGTAATCCGGCGTGACGCTTTCCTCTTCGATCGCAAGATTGCGATTCAGCGCCACACCGAGCGATCGGTTCACCGCCTGCGCATCTGCCAGCGTCGCGCTACCATTTCCTGCGCGACGCAAGAAGGTCAGAATGTTCTGAACGCCAACATTGCCCTGGTAAGTGTTCAACGCGGACTTGATCTCCGCGGGTAACGCACGCGTCCCATCGTCCGTGCCCCACTTGTCATCATCGCCGCCGGCATAGCTCAACACCTTGCCGTTTGTTTCGGTATTGGTTCCAGTCGCCAGCTCCAAATTCATCTCAAAACGCTCGGGTACACCGCGCGTACGAACGTTCACACTACCGCCGCCGAAATTGGCAGGCAGATCCGGCGACCACGCTTTCTGAACTCGCACCGATTCGACGACCGAAGTCGGAAAGATATCCAAGGGAATGACGTTGCGCGTCAGATCCGGCGAGGGAATATCCGAACCGTTCAGCGATGTCGCTGAGTAGCGCTCACCGAGCCCTCGTATATAGACGTACTTGTCCGAGACCAAGGACAACCCGGGGATACGTCTGAGCGTAGCTGCCACGGTCGAATCGCCCAATCTGCTGATCGCTTCGGCGCCGATCGTATCGATCACCGCCGAGTCCTCGAGCCGCTCTTGAATCAGCTCCTCGCTCGCGCTCAACGAGCGGCCTGTCACGACCACTTCGGTCGGCTCGGTGCTCGGAGTGCTCAGCGCCTGCGATACCGTGCCTGCCCCATCTTGCGTCTCTTGTGCACTCGCTTGAACATGCACACCGGACAATGCGCTCGCCATCACAACCAGAGGCGGCAGCTTGATCAATTCTTTTCTGACTCTCTTCATGTCTTTGCCTGTTTATTCGAAACGACGCTCGATCGGGTATCGGCGAGAGCACTTCGATCGAGGTGCTCTCGCCTTCGCGTCACGGTGTGATGTCGCGATCGATCACTCGAACCAAAGCGCTTCGGCGCGGTTGTCGGCGTGCAAGCCGTACGCCCAGGGTTGAGTCCAGTCCGTCTCTCCGGCACTGAGGGCACCCAAGAAGGCTCGATCCGCATCGGTTGGCTCGGTCGTAGCTGCGGGTGAGGCGCCATCCACGAGCGAGGTTGACCAAGCAATCGAGTACACAGGCGGTGCACCTTCCAACAGTTGCAGATCGGGATCCGCCGCAGCCGTAGCGTTCACGGCAGTGTTGTTCGGGATTGTTGCGAACACATTGCCCGCCCCGAGTGCGAAGCTTTCCTCGGTCGTGGCGGCGTCAGGGAAGGTTTGACCGCGAGTGCGCTCTGCACAAGCGAAGATCACGCGGTTCAACTGCAGATCGCCATCCAATGCCGCTTGCTGCGAGCGATTGTCGATTCGCAGGCAGTAGTTGTCATTCGCTTCTGCCTGATCGTTGACGGCGAACGAGCCGATAACCAAAGAATCGTTGATGACTGGGAAAATGCCTTCGCGCAGTCGCACACCCATGCCGGGTTCGTGCGTGGCCGTCGCCTCTCCATTTGGCGAGAAGATACATGTCATGCGGTTGATCGTCGGGCGGCTGTTGATTCCTTGTGCGATGACGGCTTCTACACCTGAAGCATCGAGGCCATCGAAGCCACCGATACCGTCCGCCTCGATACAGCTGTTGCCATCCGTTGCAGACTGCACGATCAGCGCATTGGTGATCGTTCCGGAATAGCCCTCATCAAAATCCAGCGAGTCATCGCGGATGTAGAGGCCGACGAAATTCTCGACGTCCACAGCACCGCCGAAGAACTCGAGCCCGTCGTCGTACACCGAGTACACCTGAACGTTGCGAACGATTGTGTTGCGACCGACCGCGCCGAAGGTGATTCCGTTGAGCTCATCGCCGTTACCGACGGTGGCGCCGGTGTGTTTCACAACGACGTACTCGAGCCTGCCCGAGCTATCGTCGTTGTTGTCACCGCCATACTGGTTCTCGTCCAGCCCAGCTGAGCCTTCCGAATCGACGTGGCATTCGCCAGCGAGCGCCAGATCCCCGGTCGCGACTGAACCTGTGTACGCGCACTGGTTCGTAACACCGAAGCCGTCGATGACTAGACCGCCCCACTGCTGTACGTCGAACGCGCCGACTGTGCCTTCTACATCTGATAAAGAGGTAAATGTGATGGGTGCATCGGCGCGACCGACCGCAAAGATTTGCGAGCCGCGATTGATCACCATGAACTGCGCCGAAGAGGAAAACGCGAGCGTCGCTCCTGCTTCGATCGTCAGAACAGGACCGTCACCGCCCTCGCTGATTCCAGCTGTGGCCAACTCTGCATCGGTGCTATAGCTCTCACCGACGAACAGGCTGCCTTCGAAAATATGCGCGCCGCCTTCTGGCAGTGCGGGGATGGTTAAATCAACCGTCAAGTTGTTGCCGGCATCGACGAACGAAGGTGAATAGGTGCAGTTGGCACCGTCGAAAGTACCTTGAATAGTCTGCGCGGCCGAATTTTGGTACGACGCGCACGGGTTCGTTGCACCGCCGTTGCCGCCGTTCCCATTGTTCGTCGTATTGTTGCTGTTGGTCACATTGGTGGCAGGCTCGATTCCAATATCACCGCTGCTGCAACCGGCCAATCCAGCAGCCAACGCGCTGGCCGCCACCAGATATTTAAGTCTCATCGAGTCGATCTCCCACACAGTTGAATGAATGTTTCGTAAACGCGGACATGACCGCGTCGCATTCGATGCTGCTTGCCTCTTCAGGCAGAGCCGCCTTCTTGTGGGCGTAAAGTAAGTATGTTGTCTTACAACTCGGAGACAGGATGATGACGGAAACGTTACGCGCTGGGGGTCCTCGTCTTCCTGGGGACGCTCCTCGTCTTCGAGGAGTGTCCCCCTCTTCTTTCTGAGCGGATGTTCCTCGAAGACGAGGAATATCCCCGAACAGGGGCCTTACTCTTCGGTGGGGTGAGGGGACACTCCTCGGGGACGAGGAGCGTCCCCAAGCTAGCTCACAGCAGTTGCTTTCGAGTCTCGCGACAAGATGCGTTCACGGGGAAAGTCGCAGGTGAAGGTACTTCCCACGCCTTCTCTGCTTTTGATGCGCAGAGAACCACCATGACGTTGTAATGCATGCTTGACGATAGCCAAGCCCAACCCGGACCCACCCATGCTTCGAGCACGGCCGGGATCAACACGATAGAAGCGCTCGGTCAAGCGAGGAATGTGTTCGCGCGCGATACCGACCCCTGTGTCGCGTACCGACAAGTGACCACCGTCTTCATCCGTCCACCAACGCATCTCTATCTCGCCATTTTCAGGCGTGTACTTCACGGCGTTAGACACGAGGTTGGAAAAGATGGAATGCAACTCGGATTCCGAGCCTAGCAGCAGGGCATCGCTGTCGAGCTTCAAGTTCACATGCTCGGGGCGGTGCTCAGACTGCAGCACCTCTTTGCGGAGCAACGCCAGCAGGCCCGCAATATCTACAGGCTGATCATCCTTCGGAGTGTCTCCGGATTCCAGTTTCGACAACTCCAGCAGATCATTGATGATGGTGCCCATGCGCTCGGCTTGGCGTCGCATCTCCAGGACCGGCGAGCTCCAAGTCGCATCGAGCTTTTCATCGTCTGCCAGCGCATCCAAATACCCGCTGATCACGGTCAGAGGCGAGCGTAGCTCGTGCGATGCGTTCGCAACGAAGTCCTTGCGCATCGATTCGAGCTGCTGCTCGCGACTCACATCTCGCACGATGAGCAGCTGGCGAACACCCGTGTCGCTGCGAACGATATGGAATGAAAACCACCGTCCACCGGAGGCTGCGGGCTCGTGCACCACAACGCCACTGGCAGGCGTGCCGGTTTGCAGATATTCCACGAAATCCGGATGGCGTACCAAATTCGCGATTCGAATTCCGAAGTCCCGTTTGCGCCGTAATCCAAGCCACTCCCCTGCGCGCCCGTTGAACCACAGAATTTCGTGTTCAGGGCCGAGCAATACCGCACCTTCCGGCATTGCACTGGTCAGGCGGCGAAATTCGCGCAGCAGTTCCGTGACTCGGGACCGGTGATATTGCTTGCGCCGATAAATACGGCTCACGATTGCAACGACCTCGCCCCAGGGGCCGCTGATATCGGGCGGTGGCTGAACGCGACGCAAGCGCAGCCACCGCTCGAGGCGAGACAGATTCCAATTCTGGAAAAAAGCATACATGCCGAGCACGATGGCGAAGCAGAGCGCCATGCGGCCGGTGATTAGACCCAAGATCAGCGCCGCGAGCAGGGCCGCCGCGAGTCGATATGCCGCCTGCCAACCGATCGTAGAGAGTACGGCCGGCAACTTCATGCGTTACTCCGCGCGCGTGGAGAAGCGATATCCGGATCCGCGAACGGTTTGAATGAAACGATCGTAGTTGAACGCCTCGAGCGCCTTGCGCAGGCGTCGAATGTGCACATCCACGGTTCTTTCTTCGACATAAACGTTGCCGCCCCACACGCGATCCAAGAGCTGAGCGCGACTGTACACCCGCTCGGCATGGGTCATGAAGAACGACAATAACCGATATTCGGTGGGACCCAGTTGCACCGTTTGATCGCCGGCGGTAACGCGATGACCCGCGGCATCGAGCACCAGACCTTCGGCTTCAATCACATCGGCGTCTTGACCATTGTTGGAGCGCCGCAATACTGCGTTAATACGCGCGAGCAACTCCCGCGGCGAGAAGGGCTTGGTGATGTAATCGTCCGCGCCGCTGTCGAGCCCGATGACTTTATCCTGCTCCTCCGATCGAGCGGTGAGCATGATGACGGGCACGTCTTGTGTTTCTTTATCGCGCTTGATCGCGCGCGTCAGCTCCAAGCCACTCATGTCCGGCAGCATCCAGTCGATCAGCACCAGATCGGGACGGTGATTCGCGATGCTCGATCGAGCCTCACCGACATCGGATGCTTCCCGCACCTCGTAGCCTCCGCGCCGAAGTCCAAACGCAATCATCTCGCGAATCGGCCGTTCGTCCTCGACGATCAAGATCTGCTTTGAGGGCATAGGGTTGGCTTACGCGTTGACGGTTGACCGTTGGCGGTTGACGGTCAGAAAAATCCGCTTGAGGTTTTGCTGAACCAGGCTTCTTGAAAGACACGAGCAATCATCAGGCTGGGACGTCAGTTGCTGCTGCAAATCGCCGCTTGTTCTGGCCGTCAACCGCCAACCGTCAACCGTCAACCCAATACTCATGTGAACATTACAGCAGTCGAATATGACAGTTCAGTGAAACCTCATCGTCAAGCCATCTGCCCAGAGTCGTACGTCACATTTCTTTCACGAATGTCACGCGATCTCGAAGATACACGGGCCGAGCCTGCGCTGCCGGCCGTCCTCGTCCAGCCAGTAGTTCCAACTCTGCCAGAGTGGCGATGTCGCACGCTCGCGGTAAGAGTGACTCGTGAACGGGGAGCTCTGAAAATCGCGACCGAAGGTCAGGATAGGCCTGAAACCCAGTGCCGGCCAGGATTGTGACGCCACTGGTACTTACTTGAGTGGGAGGGCTCACACTCTCCTGCGTCTCGAGCGTTGC
>JAICPY010000248.1 GCA_025929585.1 Steroidobacter sp. | reverse complement strand
CAACATTTCCACGACGAGATCGCGGCGAGCGTCCCAACTGTTCGCACCGTCATCCGCCGTAAGCAGACGAACATTGAACGTCATCACTCGCAGCGGTTGTGCAACCGCTGGTGCGGCGACGAGTAGCAGGGCGGTCAGACACGACAGAAGCTTCAGCGAGAAACGCCATCCGGTATCGCGCTCTGACGTCATCACACCATTCTCCTCGCGTGGCACGAAGCTGCGAACACGGACTTCTCTGCTCCGTTAGCCGACATGCAAGAGTAGTGCGTTTCCACCGTATCCTGCTATTCCTCGCAACTAGCCATCGCGTTTGCGAAAGGCGGCCTCTCCGGCGTCCGACACCGCAACCCACTTTGGATCCGGCGCCGCATCGGGCACATAGCTATCGTGCCAGTTCCACCATTTGTATGGGCGACTCTGAGGATAACCCGCAGGCGAATCCTCCCAGGCCTCCTGACGGCCGAGCGCAGTCATGTCGAGATAGCTCCAAGTGGTGCCCATTGCTTCGTCACCGCGGTTGTTGATGAGGTAGGTGCGGAAGACGCGCTCGCCATCTCGGATGAAGGCATTGTGGCCGTGCCATTCACCGACACCGAAGTCAGCATCGAAACTGTCCGTAATCGTGTACCAAGGGATGTCCCACTGCATCTGCGCCTTGAGACGCGCGATATCGGCTTGTGGAGCGCGCGAGGCAAACGCGAGCGTCGTGTCGCGTGCGTTCAAGTGCGCAAGGTGCGGCACATGATCGGCCACCATGGAACAGCCGATGCAGGCATGTTCCGGCCAACCATGTACACCTGGCTCGAAGAACGCGCGGTAGACGATGAGCTGACGGCGGCCTTCGAAGAGATCGAGCAGTGTCGCCTTGCCCTTGGGCCCGTCGAACAGATAGCTCTTTTCCACGGCCATCCACGGCATCCGCCGACGTTCGGCGGCGAGAGCATCACGGGCACGCGTGTGAGATTTCTCAGTGACCAGAAGTTTCTCGCGCGCGGCTTCCCATTCTTGCGGCGACACAATCGGTGGCGTGTTCACGGCGTTAGGTTCTTTCGGCATGGTCATCGTAACCTCCAGATCGGAGCGATCTTCGGACCATGACTTGGTGACGCTCACGGCCCATCGCTCGTTGTTATTGAGGAAGGAGTTTCGCTCCCGGACGTCGAGCGGTGGGAGTGACAAGTGTGGCGCGATTCGGTCCAGTGCCGCACGGCGCCCACGTCGGCGCTAGCCCACGAGCTGTTGAACGGATACGGCAGATCGCCTGCGGATTAGCTCGATTACAACTCAACCACGCGATCGAATGTGCGGAATGAAGGCGACGCCGAGCTGAAAGCCGATATCGGGCGTGTTGTTGATGTTCTGCAGGTTCTCGGTCACGCCGAATGTGTAAAGCACGTTGTTCCGCATGTGCCTCAATCCGAGCGTCACCTGATATTTCTCACTCAGCAGTTCATCAAGATCGGTCGTCTTGTGGGAGTACACGCTCTTGCTGATATAGCCCTGAAGATTAATGTTCGTCCGCTCGGTCCAGCGATACTCGTAGCCGACGATCAACGTTGGGACGATCTGTGACTCCTGCGGTGCCGGTTCGCTGGCGCCCGCGTAGTAGACAGCTGCTGCGTTGACATACAAGCCATGCACATTTCCCTGTCGTTGCAAGGAGGCCTGAACTCCGAAGTCAGTGCGACCGGTTGATAGGAGCAACCGCCTTCCCGCCAGCGGAAGCTTCACGGCGCTCTCCAGACCCACTCTCCAACGCTCACCCAACAGTGGCGTCGTGTAGCGTATTCCTATCGTGGGATCGCTCAGACCGCCGCTGGTAGGCGCTTCGAAATACGCTTGTTGCGTCGATTTCAGATCCAAGATGAGGTTGGTGTCGTTCCGGCTCAGTGCAGGCCGGCCGAAGCTGCTGAAGCCGAACGCGTCGTGAAAGCCCTCGATCGTGCTATCGAGGAAGCCACCGCCATATGAAACCGCATTCGCTGTTACATAGCCGGACACGTCTCGAGTGAACTTATAGTGCAGCGTCAGATCGAGCACGGCGGACTCGAGATCCACCAGATAATTCTCGCCCGGAAGATCGCGAATGGCCTGCAGCTCCGCCTGTCCGAGCTCACGACGGCCTTCGGACTCCCTACTCACAAGGTACCGCTCGACCTCCTGACTCAATGCCCACGTGTTTTGATACCCGAGCTCGGTCTCGATAGCCCAAGATCCCGGATCGATCGAAACCGCATGCGCCGGCCGCATGTCCAGTCGCAAGAAGCCGAACGGCGTGAGATCACGCACGCGCAGCAGGCCATACAGATGTCCCTGCTGTGCGCTTACCATCGGTGAGGTCGCAAGGAGAGCCAAACAAAAGATTGCAGTGACTGTCCGAGAACGCGACTTCGCATCAGTGTGCATGGTGGATCACTCGTTTCGATACTGACTTGCGTTGACCCGCCTTCGAGTACACGCCATAAGAATGAAGAACACGAAGTACTGGAGCATTGAAAATACGGGTGGCATTTGTCTATCCAGCGGAGTCGCAGCCAATGTAGCCTAGCACGACAAAGCTCACCGCTAAGTGAAGGCCTGCAGTTCACCGTCAACGTACCCTGACGATTTTCACGAACGCAGCGCGTGCGAGCGCGCCGAACGCAAGCTTTCGTTCGCGTGAGACCGGCTCCGGAGTGTGGCTTGGCGAGCTCCGGAGCCGAACTTACGAGTCGCAGCGAAGCCGTGTCAGCGGCTCGCCGCTGAATGCGCCGTTACCTTGGGAACCGGCGGCTGCGAGGCAGCCACCGTCAGCCAGTCTTGGAAATGCATCGATCCAATGCGTGCGTCGGATCCGGCAACGAGACTTTCATCGTTGAGCTCGGCACCGAAATAAAGTGCGTGCGAGTCCGTGATCACCTCGCGCGGGTCCCCATTCGCGCGCAGGACACGCTGCACCAAATCATCCATTCGAAACCGCTCTGGGCCACCCACCTCGACAGTGCCGTTGACCGGCGAGCCGACGGTGATCTCGGCGAGAACGGCCACGACGTCGGAAGACAGAATAGGCTGGAAGAGTGCATGCGAGACGCGAACGCTCTTTCCGTCTGCGCCGGATTGCGCAATGCGACCAACGAATTCGAAGAACTGAGTCGACCGTAGGATCGAATAGGGGATGCCCGACTTCTTGATGAGATTCTCCTGGGCCACCTTCGCGCGAAGATAGCCGCTGTCGGGGACTCGATCGCTGCCCACGATCGACAGCGCAACATGATGGCCAACACCGGCGCGTGCTTCCGCGTCGACAAGATTGGCTGTCGAGGTCTCGAAGAATTTCAGAACATCTGCGTCTGCGAACGACGGTGAGTTCGAGACGTCGACAACAACTTGAGCGCCACGCACGGCCTCGTCCAATCCTTCGCCCGTGACAGTATTGACACCCGAATCAGGAGACGCCGCGAGCACCTCGTGACCTCTGCTGCGAAGAAGCCTTACCAGATTGGAACCGATGAGCCCGCTGCCACCAATCACTACGATCTTCATATCTATCTCCCATGTTGCTGCTAAAGGGTCGAAGCCGCAGGATGCGTTTCGTGTCGTGGCTATCTTCGTCCCCAGGAGAAAGAGATTTCTTGGCGAACCTTGCGGTGATTTGGATGAGTTGGATGGCTTACGCCGGTTGACGGTTGACAGTTGACGGTTGACGGTCGGAAAGCGTTGCTTCTTCTGAGTGTCAACGGTCAACCGTCAACTCTCATGGGGACACTCCTCGTCCTCGAGGAGTGTCCCCATCTTGCTTTCCGAATCCCACGATCGCGGAATCTTCGTGCTCTCGATATCCCTCTGTGTCGTAACGGGTCGCGGGAAGCCGGCCTTCGGCGGAGCTCGATAGCAAGGAATCCTTCAGCCAGT
>JAICPY010000189.1 GCA_025929585.1 Steroidobacter sp. | reverse complement strand
ATCGACGGTTACCACGACCTGGCCGACCTTCTCGAAGACGCAATGAAGGTTGGAACTCATATCGTCTCGATAGTGCAACGGCGCTACCCGGAGTGAAACGAAAACGAACAGAGGTGCCGGGATTGTTTATTTCAAGCAGTTGACGCGATGTTCGAGAAGGCCAACATCTATATGTCTCTTGTCCAAGCGATGGGGTGGCGGGGAGCCGAGTGAGATCGGCTGGACATAGGCAAGTGCTGGGATCTATCAGCCGCGCTCTCTTGCGCAGCCGCGAGCCCTTCCGACCCAATCACCTTGCTCAGAGAGTCCATAGTCCGCAGTCCCCAGTCCATACCCAAACCACAAGGCTCAAGGGCGGGTGGGCATGCAACTGAGCGTTCTGGCTGTGGACCACGGACTGCGGACTGTGGACTTCGCCCCCTCCCTTGTACTCCGTACGCACACCGACTATTGTCAAAAGCTGTAATCAGGGATTAGATGAAACAACCAATAACAGGATCAGCGAGATCAAGTACTTACATCGGGATTTGCAAGTAAGGTTGCATGACAGAATCCGTTAGCTCTGCGCCTTTGGTTGCGGAAAGTCATCCGCTGGGTCTCGCTGCTGCGCCCTTCGCGGATACGCCCGACGACGCTTTCTTCTTTCCCAGTGATCAACATTTGCGAGCCCTTCAATTCATGGGGCACTCGCTTTGGACCCGTGCGCGACTCGGTGTGGTCATCGCCGAGCATGGGTGCGGCAAGAGTTATTTGATCCGCCGCCTCATTCATCAACTAGACGAGCGCATCATCGCAGCCGCGGTCCAGAAAGAGCACATCGGTCCGCGCGAATTTCTGTTGGATATTCTGCGTCAATTCGGCATCGCACTGGATGACCAGGACAAGACCGACCGCCGTAGATTGCTCGAACGCTTTTTGAACCATCAGGCGGCGTTGGGCCGCGTCTGCCTGCTCATCATCGAAAACGCACAGAGCATGCATCCGTCGGTCCTAGAGGAATTGCGGTGTCTTGCGGCCATCGAGGCGGATGGCTCGAAGGTGCTGAAGATTTTGCTGCTCGGTCAGCACTCGCTGAGCTTGGTGCTCGAATCGCCGCGCATGAGCGAATTGTTCACCGCCAGCGTGCCTCGCTTCTCGCTCGAGCCCTTGAGCGAAGACCAGACTGCCGCGTACGTGGCCCATCGCTTGCGAGCGGCGGGTGCAGAGAATCCGGATGCCCTGATTCCTCACACGTTGATGCGCCAGATTTTCGCGTGCACTCGCGGAGTACCTGGACGCATCAATCAGCTTTGCGAGCGCATGCTCGGTTGTGCGAGCGAAGCGGGAGATCGAACGATTGGTGCGCGCGCCCTAGACGAGGCTATCGAGCAACTGGGTTGGCAGGATCGGCGTTTGCCGGCGGCTACGACTGCGGCCGATATGGGTCACGCATGGCGCAATGCGATTACCGGTCCAGCAAAGCTCGTGATCTCGATGCAAGGGATGGCAGATCGGGAAGTACCGTTGAGCTCCAATCGGATTCTCGTCGGCCGCGGTGAGGAAGCCGATGTACGCATCGATTCTGTGTTCGTCAGCCGCTATCACGCGTTGATCGTTCGTAATGGTTTGGAAGACCTATTGCTCGATTTGGGCAGCACCAATGGCGTGTTGGTGAACTCGCGGCGGCTGGTGCGACGCCGGCTTCAACATCGCGACCTCGTACAGATCGGACCCGCACGTGTGACGTATCTCAACGAAGCAGCCGCGCAAAACCCGCAGCCGGACCCCGGTGAAACCCTGTGTTTCGCACGTCCAGGCATCCCGATGGCGGCGGGAGAAGAAGACGCGGGCACGTTGATGGCTTTCGGACGGTTCGACGGTACCGGCGGGGATTGATCTCAACCGGCGAAAACTCTTCGCCACTCACCGGCTTGCCGCCTTTGGTCCCTGCCAGTAGAGTGTCGGGCTCCCGACGTTCTCGCACGTTCCCGGAACAGTTCCGCGTGACTGTCTCATGTTGCCAGAGGTGCATGAGGGGTGGCGCTTGCGCGGTCGTTAAGCAAGAGAGTGTTGATGCCCGTGGAGCGATGGCGCGTTCATAAATTCGGCGGTTCGAGTGTGGCGGATGCGGCGTGCATGGAGCGAGTCGCCCGCATTCTCGAATCCGATTCTCAGCCACGCCTCGGCGCCGTCTTATCGGCCTGCCGCGGCGTAACTGACGCTCTGCTCAATCTCGTCAGCGCGGCGGAGCGGCAAGAAGACACGCTCGGCACCCGCATCGCAGAGTTGCAAGCGCGGCACGACACCATTGCCAAGGAATTGCTCAGCGAACCGGCGCGCGCCGCGTACGCAGGAAAGCTCGCCGAGGATTGCCGCGATATTCTCAGCATCCTGCAAACCGTCCAAATGATCAGAGCAGCGTCCCAGGCGGCGCGCGATCTGGTTTCCGGTTATGGCGAAATTTGGTCGACACGGCTATTCGCCGAATATCTGCGCAGTCGTGGCCGACGTCCCGGCGAAGTGATTTGGGTCGATGCGCGAGAAGTGGTTTGCGTTGAATGGGGTCCGCTTGGTCCTGCCGTTCAGTGGGATGTCTCGCGCGCGAACGCGGCGCGCATCGCACCGAAAGAACCGGCGACGTTGATCATTACCGGTTTCATCGCGCGGGACCCGAAAGGTCTGCAGACCACACTCGGCCGCAACGGCAGCGATTTCTCCGGCTCGATTTTCGGTGCATTACTGGACGCTGCAGAGATTCACATCTGGACGGATGTGGATGGTGTGCTCAGTGCCGACCCACGTCTGGTGCCCGATGCCAAAGTGATCGACTCGTTGTCATACAACGAGGCAATGGAGCTTGCCTACTTCGGTGCGAAGGTCATTCATCCACAAACGATGGCGCCGGCGGTATCGAAGAACATCCCGATTTGGATTCGCAATACCTTCGCGCCGGATAAAGCCGGCACGTTGATCTGCGAGAAGCCTACCTCGCTCCTTGCTGTCAAAGGCATCACCTGCATCGATCGTGTCGCGCTCGTCAATCTCGAAGGTGCCGGGATGATCGGTGTTCCGGGCACCGCACATCGCCTATTTGGCGCGTTACGGGATCACGGTATATCTGTAATCCTGATTTCTCAGGGCAGCTCGGAGCACTCGATCTGCTTCGCGATTCCGGAAGCGGAGGCTACGCGTGCGGAGACAGTGGTGCGTCAGGCATTCGATCGCGAATTGCGCGAAGGACAGATCCAGAGTGTGGATGTCGATGTGGGCTGCAGCATCCTTGCTGTCGTGGGAGACGGAATGGCAGGGGCGCATGGTGTCGCGGCGAAGGTCTTCGGTTCGCTTGGCGCCGCTGCCGTCAGTGTTCGGGCGATCGCGCAGGGGGCGTCCGAGCGAAACATTTCCGTAGTCATCGACGGCAAGCAAGCTTCCCGTGCGTTGCGAGCCGTGCATTCAAGTTTTTATCTCTCGCCGCACACAGTGTCGATCGGGCTCATCGGTCCTGGACTGGTCGGCGGCGTGCTGCTCGATCAACTCGCATCGCAGATCCCGCGTTTGTCGCGCGAGCTGAAGCTCGATCTGCGGGTGCGCGGCATCATGAGGTCCAAGCAGATGCATCTCGCCAATGGCGAAGTGCCACTCGAGCGGTGGCGCGAGACATTCAAAGGCGCAGGCGACGCGGCGGATCTCACGAAATTCGCGCATCATGTGCACGCCGATCATCTGCCGCACGCGATCATCATCGATTGTTCGTCCAGCTCCGAAGTTGCCGAACGTTACCCGGCATGGCTTGCAAGCGGCATTCACATCGTCACGCCCAACAAGAAAGCGAATAGTGCGGATCTGGAATTTTATGCGCGTATCCACGACGCACGCCGTCAGGGCAGCGCTCATTATTTGTATGAGGCGACGGTAGGCGCGGGTCTACCCATCATTCAGACGTTGCGCGATTTGCGCGAAACGGGCGATGAGATTCACCGCATCGAAGGCATTCTGTCGGGCACGCTCGCGTACTTGTTCAACGTTTGGGACGGCTCCGAGCCTTTCTCCTCGGTCGTACGTGCGGCGAAAGCGAAGGGTTACACCGAGCCGGATCCGCGTGATGATCTTTCCGGCATGGATTTCGCTCGCAAGGTCATCATCCTGGGTCGCGAGATGGGATTGCGTTTAGAGCTTGGCGATGTGCAGCTCGAAGGTTTGGTGCCACCTGCACTCGCGTCCTGCTCTTCGCAGGAATTTCTGGACCGCTTACATGAGTTCGATGGCCCGATGGCCGAACGCCTGAAAGCGGCTCGTAGTCGCGATCGCGTGTTGCGCTACGTGGGATCTTTGGATGCGGCGACCGGTAAGGCCACTGTCGGCCTCGTGGAGCTGGAACGCTCGCACACGTTCGCGAACATCAATCTGACTGACAACGTCGTGCGCTTCATCACTCAGCGTTACAACCAGAACCCGCTCGTGGTGCAAGGTCCCGGCGCGGGTCCTGAAGTGACTGCCGGCGGCGTATTCGCGGACTTATTGCGCGTTTGCGCCTACCTAGGGGCGAAGCTCTGATCATGCGTCAATCGGCAACGGCATTCGCACCAGCAAGCGTCGCTAATGTGGCCGTCGGGTTCGACGTGCTCGGTCACAGCTTTCAGGCGATTGGCGATCGCGTGACCGCGCGCCGCATTCCAGAGCGCACCGTGCGAATCGCCTCGATCACCGGTACGAGCACGGACTTGCCCAAAGACCCAGAGCACAACACAGCCGGTATGGGTGTGCTCAGCATGCTCCAGGATCTCAAGCTCGATTTCGGAATCGAGCTGTCGATCGAGAAGGGCATCCCGCTTGGTTCAGGCCTTGGCGGGTCGGCAGCTTCTGCGGTCGCCGCCGTCGTGGCAGCGAATGCGTTGCTCGCGGATCCGGTGAGCAAGATCGAGTTGCTCAAATTCGCTATGAAAGGCGAACAGGTCGCCAGCGGATCGGTGCATGTCGATAATATCGCGCCATCCTTGTTCGGCGGGCTAGTGCTGACGGTCGGCATCGACAACCCGAACGTGAAGCAAATTCCAGTACCTGCGACTGTTCGTTGCGTTCTCGTGCATCCGCACATGATGTTGTCGACGCGCGAGGCCCGCCAGATCTTGAACCGATCGATCGACTTATCGAACGTCATCTGGCAATCGGCGAACCTCGCTGGATTTTTGACCGGCTGCTTTACCGGCGATCTACAACTGATTCGCGAGTCGCTCGAGGATGTCGTCATCGAACCGCAACGCAAATTGCTCATCCCCGGCTTTCAAGCCGTAAAGGACGGTGCGATGAGTAATCGTGCGCTCGGCTGCTCGATCTCAGGAGCGGGCCCGACAGTGTTTGCCTGGTGCGAGGAACAAGATGCGCCCCGCATTCGCGACGCCATGGTGGCAGGATTCACTGCGCACGGACTTCAAAGCGATGCTTGGATTTCGACTTTAGATCGCGTCGGCGCTCAGATCGTAGATTAGCGCTGCACCGTTACTTCCCACTCATGCAGCACTACCTCAGCACTCGCAATCCAGAACACCGTGTCCTGCTCAGTCAGGCACTCGCGAACGGCATAGCTCCCGATGGCGGACTCTACGTGCCCGAGCGATTCCCGCACTTCGCCGCTCGACAGTTCGATGAGGCGATGGGCCTGCCCGAGATCGGCGCGCAACTACTGACGCCTTTTGCGGAAGGCGATCCGCTTGCGACCGAGATTGCCGCAATCTGCAAAGAAGCATTCGATTTTCCGGCGCCACTCGTGCCGCTCGAACAAGCCCCTGCGCCTGTGTCAGTGCTCGAGTTGTTTCATGGGCCGACATCGGCATTCAAAGACTTTGGAGCGCGCTTTCTTGCTGCCTGCTTGGAACGCATTCGTCGTGGAGCGCAAGGCAAACTCACGATTCTGGTTGCGACTTCAGGCGACACCGGCGGAGCTGTCGCAGCCGCGTTCCACAATCGTCCAGGCATCGAAGTCATCGTCCTGTACCCCAAAGGCCTGGTCTCCGAGCGACAGGCACATCAACTGTCATGCTGGGGCGGCAACGTACGCACTTATGCGGTCAAGGGCACGTTCGATGAGTGCCAGCGTATGGTGAAGGAGGCCTTTCTCGATCCCGCATTGGCGAAGACTCATCAGCTTTCGTCCGCGAACAGCATCAACGTCGGACGCCTGTTGCCGCAGATGGTCTATTACGCAAAGGCAGGTCTGGAGCTGTGGCGCCAAACTGGCCGGCGCGCCAACTTCATCATCCCGAGCGGCAATCTGGGAAACTCGCTTGCCTGCATTTGGGCGCGCCACGTCGGCATGCCGATCGGCGAGATCGTGCTTGCCACTAACGCGAACCAAAGTGTCACTGAGTTCTTGAGGACTGGCGAGTGGGCCCCGAAAGCCAGCATCGCGACGCTAGCCTCGGCAATGGATGTCGGCAATCCGAGCAACATGGAGCGCCTTCGATCCCTGCATCCGGATTTCGAGGAGCTACAGGGCCAGATCGGTGCGTCGAGCGTCGATGACATCGAGATTCGTGCGACGATCCGGCGCGATTCCCACGAGCTCAATCAATTATGGTGTCCGCATACCGCGACTGCCGCCAAGGTTTTCCGACGACTGCTCGCACGCGGCGCGCGCGGCCATTGGGTGATCGTCTCCACCGCGCATCCAGCGAAGTTCCACGACATCGTCGAAGCACAGACCGGAAGGGAAGTTCCCATGCCCGCGGCGCTCGCCCGCTTGCTATCCTTACCGCGCCAAGAGACGGAACTGGACGCATCCCTGGAAGCGTTACGCGCGGAGCTGCAGAGGAGCT
>JAICPY010000063.1 GCA_025929585.1 Steroidobacter sp. | reverse complement strand
TATCAGTCGCGCTGGCGGCCTGATTTGCCGATGGTCCACATCCTTCCGCATTGGACGTGGCCAGAGCGAGTCGGCGAGACCACGCCGATTCATGTCTTCACTTCAGGGGATGAGGCGGAGTTGTTCATCAACGGGAAGTCACAAGGACGCCACAAGAAGGCGGCGTATCAGTATCGTCTTCGTTGGGACGAGCTAGCCTACTGGCCCGGCGAGGTCAAAGTGGTGGCGTACAAGGATGGCAAGGAATGGGCGACATCGGTGATGAAAACGGCGGGTGCGCCAGTCGCACTCGAGATGATTCCCGATCGTTCGCGGATTCTCGCCGATGGCAGCGATCTATCGTTCGTCACTGTGCGAATCGCGGACAAGGATGGCGTGACTGTCCCTCGGGCGAACAATCGCATCAAGTTTACGATCGATGGACCGGGAAAGATCGTTGCAACCGATAACGGCGATCCAACCAGCTTCGAGGCTTTTCAGTCACCCGAACGCGCGTCGTTCAATGGTTTGTGCCTAGTCATCGTGCGCTCGGAACCCAATCAGCCGGGGAAGATCACGTTGCGTGCGCAATCCGCAGCGCTGCAAAGCGCCGCGATCGTCCTGCAAAGCGTGCCCGAGAAGGGACGATAGACGAGCCGGCGCCGGCTGTTCAATCGCTACAAAGAATTTTTTGTATCCAGCAGCGCGAGTCGAATCAGCTCTCGCGCAGCTTGCATGGCGCGCTCGGCATCGCCTTCAGCGATGGCCGCATAGAGTTTGCGGTGCTCAGGAATCGGGTTGCGCGCTAAGCGCTTACGACGTTGCTTGAAGATCGTTGTCCAGCGAATCGCAGCTCCGATCGTGGAGGTCAGAGTGATCAGCGGCTCGTTCGCAGTTGCCTTCAGGATCTCCTCGTGAAACGCCTGATCCGCGGCACGTCCCTGCGAGGTCGCAATCCCATGCTTCGCCATCTCCTGCAACGCGTGCCCGATGGCAGCAAGCTGATCTGGAGTACGCCGGAGAGCGGCAAGGGCCGCTGCTTGCGGTTCGATGATTTCGCGCAGCTCGAACAATCCTTGAATGAACGCGGCGCTGGGCTCGCTGTTGAAAATCCAACCGAGCACGTCTGGATCGAGCAAACGCCAGCGATGACGCTCGGTCACGCGTGTGCCTGCTTTGGGGCGGCTATCCACCAAACCTTTCGCTGCGAGGGTTCGAATCGCTTCGCGATAGGCCGACCGCGACACACCCAGCTTCACGCTTGCTTCGACTTCCGTCGGCAGCAAGGAGCCGGGCGCATGCTTGCCGCTCAAGATAGCGGCGCCGAGCTCATCCGCGATCCGTCGATGGAGCCGTGTACTTGGAACGGAAGTGTTCGACGATTTCTCGCCGACCTTCTCCCGAACGAGCAGGCCGGGCCGCTGCGAGCGTTTGCTTGATCCTCGAGTCCTTCTTCTCATAGTTGCTCGATTCTCAGGCAAGCTCGAGCGAAATCGCTTTGCACGTCGAGCGATTTTGCGTGAATGCCTTCCGTTGGATTGCAGCTCAAGCATAGCATCGGGGTAAATTCTTCCTTCAAAGATATGTGTACTCCCCTGATGACCCAACCCTGTGATGGCCGAACATGAGTGTGCTAAGGAAATCCGGCGGCGGGTAAGAACGAGTAGCGCGAAGGCAGAACAGGATCCGAGGTTTACTGAGAAACAGGCGCCGGAAATCAGCAGCTGGTGGTCACCGCTCCGTTCGTCCTGACTCTGAGCATTCTCAAAGAGTCGAAGCATTCTGAATCTTCGGAACCCTTCGACTGGGTCAGGGCGAACGGAAACAGCAGGACTTCCGCGTTATTCGCCGCTCTAAATTTCTGGGGAAACCTCAGGAACAGGATCTAGATGGAACGGAGCGTATGCCCGGCATATAGGCTCGAGTTTGCTGCTATCCAGGACTAGAAGACTCTCGCAGAGACGCGAGGCACGCAGAGATCAGGAATGTCTTGAGTCGGAACCTCAGCGGCATTCTGAGATCGATCTTCCGATGAGAATTGCTCGCGAGCAGTGATAAAACCTAAAGCTCCATAGCTTTCTTCTCCGCGTGCCCTGCGTCCCTGCGAGATCCCTCCTTATCGGGGCGTCTGCACTAGTAGGCGTTTCAGGAAAATCGCGCAACGGCGCAGCTACTGTCGGATGCTCTGGAGTGTTAGGCGGCGGGCGCGATATTCTGATTGATCCGAAACAAATTCTCCGGATCGTATTTGCACTTCACACTAGCCAACCTGGGATAATTCGCTCCATAGCTCGCTTGCACACGACCGTCGGCTTCATCGTCCATCATGAAGTTCACATACGCCCCGCCAGGATTGAAGCGATGAATGGCGTCCCAATAGTCGCGGCCCCACTTCCTCAGTACGGCCGCCTTGCTGCGATCGGGATCGATGCCGCAGATCACCATTGACCAGGTCGCGTCGCGGCAGCGCCATGCCATGTCGGCGGCATCGATCCGGTGAACCGCACCGTCTATCGGATACAAGTGCATGAGTGAAAGCTCGCTTGGCGATTTCGACGCGTGCTCGATGTGGGTTTCGATGGCGGCATCGGACAGTTCTTGGACGAAATCCGACTTCCAATACCATTGCAGGCCTGTCGGCAACAGGCCGTCGAACAAACTCTGTAGCGTCGTAAAGGGCATCGAAGACATCCCATCCATCAGGGGCGTGGGCAACGCTTCGCGCAGAGGTTGCAACGCGCGCTCACCTTCCTCCGCGGGCCCGTCATAACAGGAGATCAATGCGCAGATCTTCACGCCCCAGATCTCTTGCGGAAATGGCGCAGTCGAAGGAACTGTCTTGAGTCCCAGAAATGGAGATAGCTTCTCCGGCGCTGTGGGCAGGAACTCGCGGTACGCGCGCATGATTTGCGCAGCGTGCTTGATCTCCCAGAAGATCGGTCCGGCGTAAACATTCGAAACCGGATGTGCGCGATACAGGAAGCTGGTGACGACGCCGAAATTTCCGCCGCCGCCGCGCAGGGCCCAGAACAGATCAGCGTTCTCACGCTCGCTTGCCGTCACCCATCGGCCGTCGGCGAGCACCACGTCGGCTTCCAACAGATTGTCGATAGTTAGTCCATACCGACGGCTGAGGTAACCATGTCCACCGCCGAGAGTGAGGCCCGCAATACCTGTGGTAGACACGATGCCGGAGGGAACAGCCAATCCAAATGCGTGTGCTGCATGGTCAACATCGCCCTGCGTGCAGCCTGCGTCGGCGCGAACAGTGCGCAAAGCAGGGTCGACGCGAATTCCTTTGAGACGGCCCAAATCGATCACCAAACCATCGTCGCAACTGCCTAGACCCGCGCCATTGTGTCCGCCGCCACGAATGGCGATGAGTAGATCGTGATCGCGCCCGAAGTTTACCGCCGCGATCACATCGGCAACATCGCAGCATCGCGCGATGAGCGCGGGACGTTTGTCGATCATGCCGTTGTAGAGCAGGCGCGCCTGGTCGTAACGCGGATCAGTGGCGGTGATCAGCTCACCGCGAAAGGATTGTGAGAGCGCCGCAATAGTGCTGCTATTGATCATCGATCGATTCTCCACGATGAATGCGAGGGACGAAGAGAATCGTAGATCGCGCTCGCGCACCGAACTATGATCGAGCCGCAGTGACTAGTTGACTGCGCGTTCGAAGAGTTGTCCGAGCGTGTGGCGTTATTGATCAATCGTTCGAGGGCTTGATGGACGTGCTGTCCGATGTGCTGCGCGAAGTGCGCCTTACAGGTGTCGTGTACTTCGATGTTCACGCCGGAGCACCCTGGGTGGCGACGACCCCCGGCGCATCGAGCATTTGCGCCGGCGTGATGCCGGAGTTCGATCATGTGATCGGCTTTCACATTGTGCTGGACGGTCGCGGGTGGGCGCAGCTCGCGGATTCACCGCAGCCAGCGATCTGCCTGGATGCAGGCGATGCGGTAATCATCGCGGGTGGCCACGGCCATTCCATGAGCTCGGAGCCCGGCAAACATGTCGCACCTAACCTTGAGCTGTATCGGCGACCGGCCAGCGGAACTTTGCCCTTCGTGCTCCATGAATTCGGCGGCGGAGGCGAGAAGACGCGTTTCGTTTGCGGTTTTCTCGGCTGCGACGCGCGACCCTACAACCCGGTGCTCGAGGCATTGCCGCCGCTGTTACATGTGAGGCGCTCGAGCGCAGCCGGGGTACTCACGTTCGATCTGATGCGCATCGCACTCGAAGAAAGCCGTCAACCGCGTGCAGGTGGAGAGACGATACTCGCAAAGATCAGCGAGCTGATGTTTCTGCATGCCGTGCGTCAACACATCGACAGCTTGCCTGCGCAGTCCACCGGTTGGTTGGCTGCTTTGCGCGACCGACATGTCAGTGCGGCATTGCGCGCCATGCACGCGAGGCCGGCACAGTCGTGGACACTCGATACTCTTGCCAACGAAGCAAATCTGTCGCGCACCGCGTTCTCGCTGCGATTCAGCGAAGTGATGGGTATGCCTGCCATTCAATACTTGAGCAAATGGCGGGCGCAGCTCGCTGCTGGGCTGCTTGATCGGCAAGGCCTGAGCATCGCGCAGATCGCGGCGAAAGTGGGCTTTGGATCCGAAGCGGCATTCAATCGCGCGTTCAAGAGACTGGTGGGAGTGCCACCCGGCGCGTGGCGCGAACGCAGTCGCAGGAATCTGGAGTGAGGATTCCTAAGCGTGTTGCACTCGAGAGTCGAGTCGACCCGGGTGGCTTGATTCCCGTTAGCTCACAACGCCGGAGCTTCCAGATAAGTCCCCTGGTCCGCGACCGCAAGCCATTTCTTGCCCGAATAAGTGTAGGTAACACCTGTCAGCGTGCGTTGGTGGTAACCGATCGAGGGAATCGTGTATGTCGCATCGTACAAGATGAATGCCGTGCGGCAGCCATCGACCACGCGATAGACCTCCGTCCACGCCCAAATTGCTTCGCGATTCTCGAAGTGAGAGGCGAGGGCCTCCATGATCGCATCGACGCCGTAGAAGGCATCGCCGCTTGCGAAAATGGTGACCGCATCCGGGTGATGGCCATCGCGGAAGGTTTCTGCGTCGTAGTCTCGGAACGACTCCATGTCGATGCGCTGCGCGCGTTCGAACTGAGCGGCACAGCGGCCGCGCTTGTGATCGGCATGATAGGGCGATGCGTTGGTCGTGCTGCCCAGCAACAAGAGAGTAGATGTTGCAAATAGCAGATGCGCGGTGCGCAGTGCGTGGAATTTCATGATGGTCTCCTCGCGGATGATTTGGCTCCTGGCGCGAACATAGTTCCGCGAGGCCGAGGGTTGGAGAGCCAATCCGGTGCGATCGCACCAGACCATTTCGCCCCGCTAGCCGGTTTCGTAGACTGGCTAGGTGGACATCCATGTAAATCTGATCGGACGCACCGATCTCGCTGGGGAGATCTATCGGCAGCTTCGTGGAGCAATCCTCAGCCGACGCTTGAAGCCGGGCGAGATGCTTCCCGCGACACGCGAGTTGGCATCGCGGCTGAGCGTTGCGCGTACAACTGTGAGCGTTGCCTACGATCGGCTAACTGCGGAAGGCTTTGCGGTGTCGAAAGTGGGTTCGGGCACGTACGTGGCCGATGGTCTTGCTACGCAGATCGTCGGAGCAAGACTGGATAGCTCAGTCCTACGCCCGAGGTCGAATTGGGAGGCAGTGCGAATTCCGAGCGAGCTGTGGCGCATAGCGAAGTATGACTTCCGTGCAGGCATTCCGGACACGAGCCTCTTTCCGTTCAAAACATGGCGACGCTTTCTCTCTCACGAGTTCCGCCCGGACACCGATACGATGCTCTATGGCGATCCTGCTGGACACAAGGGTTTGCGCGAGGCGATCGTTCGTCACGTTGCAATCTCTCGTGGCATTCGTGCAAATGCCGAGGACGTCATCGTCACGAGCGGCACCCAGCAAGCGATCGATCTGATTGCGCGAGTTCTGTTGGGCCCTGGCGATTGCGTGTGTGTCGAAGATCCCGGATACGGGACGCCGCGTCGTTTGTTGGCTGCGCTCGGTTTATCGGTACGTGGCATCCCGGTCGATTCGCAGGGGATGGTCGTCGAAGCG
Organism: Steroidobacter sp.; assembly: GCA_025929585.1. Classification (GTDB taxonomy): domain Bacteria; phylum Pseudomonadota; class Gammaproteobacteria; order Steroidobacterales; family Steroidobacteraceae; genus Steroidobacter. The sequence goes on along the minus strand of JAICPY010000063.1, from coordinate 18,609 downwards.
ATTCCGCGCGAGGCGCGCCTCATCTATGTCTCGCCATCCCATCAATTTCCGCTCGGCATGTCGATGTCTGCGCCTCGACGCGCTGCGCTGCTTGCGTGGGCAAGTGATACGGGCGGGGCGCTGATCGAGGATGACTACGACAGCGAGTTCCGCTTCGGCGGCCGGCCGATCGAGCCGTTGCATACACTGGATCGTGACGGCCGGGTGATTTACGTCGGTTCGTTCTCGAAGACGATGTTTCCCGGAATGCGTCTCGGGTTCGTGATCGCGCCGCCTTCGCTTCGCCTTGCTATTCGCAGCGCCAAGTATCTTGCGGACTGGAATTCGCCGCCTGCGATGCAAGCCGCAATGGCGCGATTTATCGAAGCAGGCTACTTCGCTCGCTACTTGCGTCGAATGCGCAAAGTCTACGAGCAAAGACATCGATCGTTGGTGGAAGGCATCAAGCGATCGTTCGCGGACGAGCTGGAGGTGGTGCCTTCATCAGTGGGGCTGCATGTTGCTGCGTTGGCAACGAACGCCTCAGTGGAGCGTATCGAGCGCATCGTGCAACGCGCATCGCAACGGGGATTCGAATGTGCGCCGCTCTCGTTGTATGCAGTCGCCGAGACACAGCTTGCAGGACTCTTACTCGGCTACGGTGCCATCGAGGCAGATCGCATCGAGGAGGGGCTTGTCGTCCTGCGCGATGTTTTCGATGAACAATGCGAAACAGGACAGCCTTCGCAGTGCGCGTGGACTGGCACTAAGGGGGAATGTGTGGGAATTATCAAGACGTGGTGATACGCAGTTCGATTTACAATAGTTTGTGCGATCTTGCAGCCCGTAATCGTGCGCACTGCATCCGCTCGAGAGTTGCGAACGCGCCGATCCGATGATCATCGAGGGTTCATCGGTCGGAAGACCAACAGAATAGTTGCGCTATTAGTCAAAGGGGCCCGAATCATGAGCAGAAAACTGCATGTCGGAACGCTTGTCGTCGCGATGACAGTGCTCATAAGCGCGTGCAACGACGAAGGCTACGAGTCTTCAGTCACCCCGTCCTCGCCTCAAACCGTCACCCAGGTCGTCGTCTTCGGCGACAGCTTGTCCGATGTAGGCACTTACAATCCCACTACTGCAGATGCCAGTCCGGCCAATGACACCCCGAGCGGATTCATCTTCAGCACCAAACCCGGCATGCTGTGGGTATCGTATGTAGCGATCCACTTCGGGCATGCGCTAAGCCCCAATCAACAAGTCAGATTCGGCATCGTCGGTAACGGGGGCGAGGTCTCCGACTTTGGCGGTCTCAATTACGCCGAAGGCGGCGCTCACATTGAAGTGGACGCTCCGGACGGCGGAGTGGTGATGCAAACCATCCCCAATGTCGGCACAGTGCCGGTGCAATTGGCGACCAGCCGCTCGATCAAGACGCAGATCGATGATTATCTAGCCGAACATGGCGATGCGTTCGATCCGCAGGCTTTGGTGCTCATCCAAGGCGGTGCCAATGACTTGTTTGATTTTCTCCGTCAGGTGGCCGGAGATCCCACGCTTGCCAACACGGCGCCTGCCGTGATCTCGGCCACGGCCACAGCGATGGTGAACCAGGTCGGACGGTTGCAGAGCGCCGGCGCGAGTCGCGTCATCTATTCGAATCTGCCGGATCTCGGGATCACACCGCAGTTCCGCGACACGCCGCTTGCGGGTCTCGCTTCGCAACTTAGCGCGGCTTACAACGATGCCGTGGCGAATGCGCTGGCTGCACTCGGTGTCCACGTGTTCGACACCGAGGCATTGATGCAGCAAGTCGTCGCATCGCCATCGACTTTCGGATTCACGAATGCGACCACGCCTGCGTGTACCAGCACAACAACTCCCGGCGATCCGTCGACTCTGACGGCTCTTCTTTGCTTTACTACGACACTGGTCGCGCCGAATGCCGACGCCACATATGTGTTTGCGGATGGCGTTCACCCGACGGCAAGCGCTCATGCGGTATGGGGCAGTCAGGTAATCGCGGCATTCCCCACGCCATAGCAGGCATAGACGAGCGGCGAGCTAGGGGTTGATGTCGAAGTGCATCACGTCTTCGCGCACGCCTAACTTCGTGTACAGCGCAATGGCTGGATCGTCACCGTAGTCAGCTTGCACATAGATCACCCAAGCGCGACGTTGCACCGCAATCTCGCGCAGATGGTTGATCAGCGCGGTGGCAATGCCTTTGCGCCGATGCGGCTCGGCGACCGCGAGATCGTAGATATAGATCTCGCTGCGCGCGCGTTCGAACTTGTGCAACTCGTACGCGACCAATCCACCTACGACGGTTTTATCGATCGATGCCGCCAATGCAATGATGTGATCCTTCTCCAGAAGTGTTTGTAGATAGTCATCGTTTGGCGGCTCTGCCTCATAGCTGGCTGAATCCGCGAAGGCCACACCAAACATCGAATTCAATGCGCGCAGCCGATGGAGGTCGTTTCCTGTCAATCGATGGATGTGAAAGGAAGGTTGCATGACTGTCTTTTATTGGAGGAAATGAACGCGAGGAGGGTGTGCGACAACAGTCTCGCCGCGGCGCTTCTGTCATCGCGAGTTAGGAAGCTAGTTTCGGTTGGTGCTGTCGTCCACCGCGAGGCCTTTGGGTAGCTCCATTTCGCCTTTGGAGTGAAAGCGTACGGAGTTGAACGCGGCGCCGCCGAGCTTGCCGCGCAGCTCATATTGGATTTTGCCGGTGCTCTCGGAACCGAGGACTTCCATTGCACGGCCGACCAATCGAAACGCTGAAATGCTGACCGGCACGTCGATGACCGACTCCCCGAATCTCGGAACCGACCCGGCTGCGTCGCTCACGCCGCTCGCAAAGCGCCTGCCTTGCACGCTCATGCTCACCGAGACGCCGTTGTAGTCGATCGGTGCATCGTTCGGATTCTGCACCCGAAGGTTTACCAGCATCCGCAGTTCGAGACCCGCGCCTTGCAATGGCTCGATTCCCACGACATATGCCTCCACGGGGTCGCGACGGGTCATGCTCGCGCAGCCGGATGTAAGCAGCATTAATGCGCTCAGCAGCGCAATCGCAAGACGTCTTCCTGAGAGCATGAAGTCTCCGTGCGGTGTCTGAGTCACGTCGCGCGCATGCGAGGTCATGGTAGGCGGGAGCGGTACTTAGCTCGGTTTAGATCTACAATCACTGGATCGTAGCAGCGACGACCCGCCGCGAGCATACGTATCGGTCGGGCCTTCGAAGCCCTTTGAAGTCCATGATCCGAAGGAAGCCGCTTCGCATCGAGCAACTTCGAGTAACTTCACTTGCGATAGACGAGATTGCCACTTCGGATCGTGCATCGGACATCGGTGAAACGGCGCACGTCTTCTGCAGGATCGGAATGGAGCACGACGAAGTCTGCATCCATTCCAACTGCGATTCGGCCGCGCCGCGTCTGCTCGTTCCAAACTCGGGCCGGCTCGGTTGTGAGCGAGGCGAGAATTCGCATCGGCGTCATCCCGGCCTTCTGCATGAGCACATACTCATCCGTTGGATCGTAATCCGTCATGTAGCCGACGTCGGTTCCGAAGAGAACGCTGCCACCAGCAGCGACAAACGGCTTGAAGTGCTCGATCGTCATCGTCACCAAACGGCTCGCGACATTATCCGGCACGCGCTGCTTTTGCAGCTCGTAACCTAATAGCTTGAATGTCGGTGCGATGGCGACATCATCGACCAGCAGTTGACGCAACAGGTCTTCCGGCCAAGGAATTTCGGCGCCGAGCGTCGTATGCACGAGCACATCGGCGTTCGCCGCAAGCGCCAGGCGCATGCCTTCGACGTCGGTCGGGTGCACGAACACGAGCTTCTTTCGCTCGTGAGTGATCTGCGATGCCGCGCGCGCGATTTCAAGAGACATGCGCTTCACCGAATGATCGGCCTGCGGAGTCGCCACGAAGAGTTTTGTGGCATCCGCGCCGTGGTCGATGTTTTCGCGCACCAAGCGACGCGCAGTGTCCTCGGATTCCGGCATCAGCTGGGCATCCAAGAAGCTGCGAGGTAAATGCGAGATGTAGATCGGAAGACCGGCTGACGGAAACACGCCGGCCCCAACGGTGAGAATGCGGGGGCCGGAAATTTCTCCACTATCGATGCGTCGCCGAATGACCTGCGTATTCTCGGGATCGGAAGCGGTGTCGACGACCGTTGTGTATCCGTAGCGCGTTAGCATGCGCTCGATCTCACCTGACAGCTCCTTCGCGAGCTTGCGCTGGGCTCCGAAGAATCCATCGCCAATAAGATGCACGTGGCTGTTTTGAAAGCCTGCCATCACGACCCCGCCACTGCATTCGGAAGCCGTAACATCTTTCGGCGCAGTCAATTGCTTGCGCGTACCGATCGCTCCGATCTTGCCATCGCGCACGATGATGACTGCGTCATCGAGGGGAGCGATGTCCGGTGCTGTATAGACCTTCTCGGCGGTTAGAACGAAGGAGCCCTCTGCTCCGAGCGCGGACATCCCGATGCTGAGCGCCAGCATCACGCTGATCGAGAATACTGAACTGCGTAGGTTAGACATGGCTGTCTCGGGTCTTGATGTGGCTATTGTTGGAGAAAATACTGTAGGCGGTAGACGTCGTCGACCTCAACTAGGTTTCACGCCTGAGTAGATCTCTCCCGCACTTCTTCTCTTACTTCCTATTCTGTTCTTACTCTTGATTGCCGGTTGATGTGGTGAGCGGGTCTGACATCAGAACTTGTTTTTGGGAGCATCGAGAACACGACGTTCTCGTTGCAGCCTACAAGGATGTATTCACGGCGGTCCCAATAAACAAGTTCTGATGGCAGGCTCGCACAAACGTTGAGTCAACCCGCAAGCCTGCAATTGCCACTCTTGCAGTCGATGCCTCACGCTATACTTATCGCCCCCAATGTCACCCTTCATCGCACACAACTCGATCGTTCGCAGGATCTGGGGAGATCCCGATGTCGTTCTATTGATCTTCGCGGGTGCGGCGGCGGAGTTCGCTTTGAATCGGGCAGTGGATTGGTTGTTCTTTACAAACCGCCTTCCGAAGGATCCCATTGGACGCTTGTTCTCGACGGTTCACTATGCGCAGCGCATCGTGTTTGCGAGCGAGCAAGAAGCATTTGAGACATTGACCAAGATCTCGACCATTCACGCGGCGATCGAGCGCGGGCGCGGCCAACGAATTCCGGATTGGGCGTATCGCGACGTGCTCTATCTGCTGATCGATTACTCGCAGCGTGCTCACGAGTTGTTGTACGACCCCTTGAGCGCAACCGAACGAGACGATCTGTACTCCGGCTTTCTTCGTGTCGGACACGGCTTAGGCGTACCGCAGCTACCGCTGACATTTCCAGAGTGGCAAGCCGATCGATACTTGCACCTCGAGCGTGACCTTGTGTATAGCCAATATACGAAGCGCCTGTTCGAGCAGTATCGGCGGCACGTGGGCTGGTGGCGTTATCAGCTGCTGCTCGAGTTGCAAGCTATGCTCGTTCCGGGGCGGGTGCGTGAGTTGTTGGGACTTGGGCAAAAGCGATGGGTCATGGGGCCGCTTGTGAGTGCGTACTCGCTCGTTGCGCAACTCGGGCTGCAAGCACCGGTGCAACACGCGCTGATTCCGAAGGCATATTGGCCGCAGATCGAGTCGCTTAAACCCGCTGCGCGTTGAGCAGCGGAGAACTGAATGTTGCATTCGTACCCAAAGCCGCAATGCAGGAAGAAGAATCATCCGATGACAACAATTCGGCGCAGCCGCACTGGTGCGTCGATTGCGAGAACGTGCTGCTCGAGCAGGATCAACAGCGAAGTTGGGACTTCTGCGAGTTCTGCGGTGAGGCCGTATGCGCGCAGTGCGACCGGACGCATACCTGCGCGGATATGCTGCGCAAGAAGCCGCGCAACTGGTGACTGAGGATTGTCATCGCCACCGAAGCTCGCAACACAAGAGGACTTTCGTATGAAGAAGCTGAAGCATGAAGCGGAGTTGTTCAAGGCGGCGCTGCTCGCCGGCGTGAAGTACGCCGAAGGCCGCAAAGCGGTGGAGTTCGAGCCGACGGACTCGGCGAGCGAGAAGCTTCGATACATTTATCGATTGCTGGTTCACGACAAAGTCATTCAGCCTTTGCCGGAAGATCAAGTGGCCGAAGCAAGCATGAGGCACAAGCTGGCGATTTGGTATTCCAAGCAGCTACCGAAAGATCATCCGCTGCTCAACTGATCGCCGGGTATTGGTTGCGTCGAGATTCGTCGGCAACAATCCGGTCTTGGCCGGCTCTGATCGGCAATGCATCGACAATCGCTCGCCCCTAAAGCTTGACGCGCCTACAGTTCGGGCCTGATCCAGCCGCCGGCTCTCGCGCATCTCCTTCCATGTGTCGGGTCCACGTGCCGCGGATGTACCCGTGCCGAACCATAAAAGGAATGTAACCGTGAGCTTGCCGATCTCGAGACCCGTGCCCGACCCAGATCATCGCCCCGGTATCGTGGGCGAGAAATTAGCGCATGGGTTCGCTCTAGTATTGATGCTCGCGAGTATGTGCGTCCACGCGGACGCGCTCGCCGCGGAGGATGCGCACAAGATCGAGGCGGCCATCGAAAGTGTTCGCGCCGAAAGCGCCACGCCCTTTGTTGCCGTGGCAATCACTACTGCGGGGAATATGTGTCACTCCGGGCACTATGGCGAGGCGCGGCTACAGTCGCCGAGCAGCCCGCCGCCTAAATTCCACGCAGCCTCTATCTCAAAGTTGCTGACGGCGACGGTGATCATGCAACTTCAGGACGAAGGAAAATTGTCCATCGACGATCCAGTAAGCAAATACGAGCCGATGTTTGCAAACAGCCGTATCAAACTGATCGACTTGCTGACTCATACTTCCGGACTACGTGATCACGCTCACGCGGACGCGCGACACGAACGCCAGCAGGTGGATAGCTATATCGGTGCACTAGCAAAGCAGAAACTCGTTCGTCGCCCCGGAGAACACTGGTACTACAGCGACGCTGCCTACAACCTTCTCGGGCGAGTCGTGGAACGCATAACAGGACGCCCTTTCGCGGATGCAATGCGTGAACGGTTGCTTGAACCGCTCGGAATGCACAATAGCGACTTCGACATCGCGAGGATTTCGGCCGACACCCGACTCACGGCCTTCGACAAGCGTGGCAGGCCAGTGCCTCATCCCTGGGATATCGCGTTTCTTCCTAGCTCGGGCCTGCAAACAACCGCAGAAGATCTCGCCAAATTCGCGCGAGCCATCCTAACCATCAGCGCGTCACGCGATGTTCGGATGCCCATTGATGCTGATGCGCTCCGCGAAATGACGCGAGTTCGTATTGCAACGGAGTGGGACGGCATTGGTCAGGGCTTGGGATGGCAAATAGCGCGCTCGGAGCTTGGGCCACAATGGAGACATGCTGGCGGCGAGCGGGGCTTCGAGGGTTTGTTGACGCTCTATCCGCAGAAGGGCTTTGCGATTGTGGTACTCGGCAATCGGGCGGATTGGCCTAGATTCGAGTTAGAGAAGAAGTTGAGTAGGCTGTTCGCAGATGCGTCGACGGGCTGCACCGGTAAAATCAAGAATCCAGTCGAGCAACGTGTCAACTGACCGAGCGCGAGCGCGCGGTTTGCCCTGCCGGTAATTTAAGGCGAACTTCCGAACGGAAACTCCGCTCGTGCGCAAGTTCCACTCGGGCGCGAACGAAGCGAGGCGCGCATTTTTCAGCGCGTGTTTGGACAAGTCGCGGTAACCTAACCGCCGATTCGGATTTCGCCACTTGGACCTCAGATGAAACTGCACCGTAATTTCCTGATCCTAATCATTTCGATCACAGCCATGTCCGTGGCTCAGGGCGCGGGCATGAAGCCCGAGCGCGCCGAGAGGGGCATGGTGGTGAGCGTGCACGAGCTCGCCTCCGAAGCGGGTGTGGAGATGATGAAGGCCGGCGGTAACGCCATCGATGCCGCCGTAGCCACTGGCTTTGCACTTGCGGTGGTTTATCCCACCGCCGGAAATATCGGCGGCGGCGGTTTCATGCTCATTCGCATGGACAGCGGTGAAACGCACTTTCTGGACTTTCGCGAGAAGGCGCCGGGAAAAGCCAGTGCGACGATGTACCAGGATTCGAAGGGTAATGTGATTCCCGGTCTGAGTCGCTTGGGTTATCTCGCCTCCGGTGTGCCAGGCTCGGTGAAAGGTCTAGTGCATGCTCAGAAGCAATTCGGCAAGTTGACTCTCAAGCAGGCGATGGCGCCCGCCATTCGTCTGGCGCGCGAGGGCTATCCACTGAAGTGGGCCGATGCGCGATCCATGAGCGCCGATACGGGCCTTGCGAGGTTTCCCGATTCGAAGCGCATTTTTCAGAACAATGGCAAGGGCTGGAAACAGGGCGATGTATTCAAGCAGCCGGAGCTTGCGCGCACGCTCGAGCGCATCGTTGCGTCGCCCGATGATTTCTACACTGGCAAGATGGCTCGCGAGCTCGCGGAGTTCATGCAGGAAGGCGGCGGCCTGATCACCCTCGATGATTTACGCAACTACGAAGTCATCGATCGCAGACCGGTTCGCGGAACCTATCGCGGGCACCAGATCATCAGCGCGCCGCCGCCCTCATCTGGCGGCATTGCGCTCATCCAGACGTTGAACATTCTCGAGGGCTTCGATCTCAGCAAAGCCGGATTCGGATCCGCCGAAGCCATTCATCTCGTGACCGAAGCATATCGACGCGCCTTCTACGATCGGGCGCAGTTCTTAGGCGATCCGGAGTTCAGCGAGCTGCCGGTGCTCGAGCTCGCAGATAAGAAGTACGCGATCGAATGGCGCAAGTCTGTCAACCCGCAGAAAGCCAGTGCGTCTGCGCGGCTCGAGCGGCCCGAAGTCTCGGCTGCATTGAAGCGCTACGTCGCCGAGCATCCGGTGTTCGCACCAGGTAAAGAGCCGATGGAGACGACTCATTATTCAGTCGTCGATGAGGCCGGCAATGCGGTCGCGGTGACGACCACTCTGAACGGCGGCTTCGGCTCGAAAGTAACGGCAGGTTCGCTCGGCTTTCTCATGAACAACGAGATGGACGACTTTACCTCCAAGGCAGGCGTGCCGAACATGTTCGGTTTGATCCAAGGTGATGAGAATGCGATCGGTCCGAACAAGCGTCCGCTCTCCGCGATGACGCCAACCATCGTTCTCAAAGACGGCAAGCTGTGGCTGGTCTTGGGATCGCCAGGCGGGCCGACGATCATTACGACGGTCGCCAACATTCTCATCAACGTCGTCGACTTCAATCTCGACATTCAGCAAGCCGTCAACGCGCCGCGTTTTCACCATCAATGGATTCCCGATCAACTTCGGATGGAACGCGATCGTTTTTCACCCGACACGATCAATCTGCTGCAATCGCGTGGACACGAAGTCGTGTTCGGTCTGGGCGGCGATGGCGAGTGCATTCAGATCGATCTCGAGACCGGTCTGAGACTCGGTGCGAGCGATGGAAGGAACGAGATGGGAAGGGCAGTGGGGTATTGAACGGCGCCGCCCATTCACTTGATCTTCAAGCGCTCACGGTGCCCTCACATCGAACCCGGCACGTCATAAACCGTACCGTCTTTCATCACGAAGGAAACGCTCTTCAGCACCGTGACATCCTTCAGTGGATTGCCGGTAACCGCAATGAGGTCGGCGCGCTTGCCGGATTCGAGTGTGCCGATCTCGTGAGCGAGACCTAGGAGATCCGCTGCGTTCACCGTTGCCGCCTTGATCGCATCTTCTGGAGTCATGCCATGTTTCACCATGAGCTCGAACTCATCCGCGTTGCGACCATGCTTCGACACGCCGGCATCGGTGCCGAAAGCGATCTTCACGCCGCGCGGATAGGCTTGTTGGAGTGCCTTACCCGTGATCGAGATGCGCCAATCGATTTTCTTGCGCACCTCGGGCGGATAGGCATTCGGATCCTTTGCGATCCGCTCCAGATAGCCGTTCACGGTCGATAAAGTTGGTACGTAATACGCGCCGCTCTTGAGGAACCACTGGATGCCTTCCTCGTCGAGCAGCGTGCCATGTTCGATCGAGCTCGCGCCGTACTTCAGTGCGAGCACTATGCCGTCGGCGCCGTGCGCATGAACCGCGACTTTCTTACCGTACAACTGCGCCGTCTCGATCAGCGCCTTCGCTTCGTCGTCGAACATCTGTTTGCCTAGCCCAACGCCGATTCGACTGTTGACGCCGCCCGTGGTCATGAGCTTGATCAGATCGACGCCACGCCGCACTTGCTGCCGCACCGCTCGACGACAACTCTCGACGCCATCGCACAAGTTCTCTTGCGGCGCGTGCTCCACGAGATCGGGGCTCAGCCCATTGGCCGCATCGCCATGTCATGTGGTCGTCGAGATTCCCGTGCCAGCATCGATGATGCGCGGTCCAGGCACGATTCCCGCCGCGATCGCATCGCGCAGCGCCAATGTGATGCCGTCGCGATCACCGAGATTGCGCACCGTCGTGAATCCTGCGTGGAGTGTCTTGCGCGCATTATCGGCGGCTTGGTACGCGAAGTAGGCCTGACTACTCGTCAAGGATTCGATGAGCCCCTCTTGACCTGCTTTGTCGCTGTCGAGGTGCACATGCGAATCGATGAGACCCGGCAGCACGAACCGATCGCGCAGATCGATTACCTCGACTTTCCCGAACCCCTCACTGACATGTCCTTCACGAATCTCTGCCACTTTTCCATCGCGGATGACGACAGTGGACGCGCCTCGCGGTCGCTGCCCTGGTCGATCGAGCAATTGCCCAGCCTGAAGGAGGACGACTGTGTCGCCGCTCCCCTGTGCCGTCACGTTCAGTGCCGGATAGGAGCAGGCAAGGATGAGCGCGGTGAGAACAGGAGCAAAAGAGCGACGCATCTTGATTAACATCCGAGTGAGTATCGAGGCGGAGGATTTGTGCACAGTTCATTTCCGGATGCAACTGTGATCGCCGTCCCGATGATGCGCCGAATTGGTGTTGCTTCAGTCTCGAAGAGTCGGGGTGCGCCGCATCAGCCCTGTGCGCTCGACAACAAGCGCGATAGTTTCGGTAGCCGCGACGGCGAGAAGACCGACTCAATTCGCGTGTATGCGCGCTTTACGGCCGGAAGGATCGATCGTGTGCGAGCGCTGTCGGCAACGTGCCCTGTACAAACCGACACCGAGATTCAGGACCTTGGCGCTGTGTCAGTGTCAGCCGATGACAGCGCGCGCTGGCTTGCTGCTTTGCCGAAGCAACGTGAGATCGATACCAACACACACCGTCGAGTTGCTGACGATGCGTTGGCCGCCCTCGCTATACATCGCGGCGACATCGCGCACGATGCACTGGTCGATATCGCTCGCCTCGATACGCGCGATGAGAATCGCAAACACGCGGTATTCTGGCTCGCTCACCTGCGCGGCCTCAAAGGCGCGCAGATCGCCACCTCCATCATGTTCAGCGATCCCGATGCGGATATACGTGAGCACGCAGCGTTTTCCGTCTCCCAATCGATTTCGCCGCACGCTGACACGGATCTGATACGGCTGGGCACCACAGATCCGGCTGCAAAGGTGCGCGCGCATGCATGGTTCTCTCTCTCCCAAACAGAATCTGCGGCAACCGAAAGTGCAATCGACGCCGCGCTCCGCAACGAGTCGGACAGCGGTGTTCGCGAGCAAGCGATCTTCGCCCTCTCGAAATTGCCTGACGAGCGCGCGACGCGTGCGTTGATCAAAGTCGCCGAAGACAAATCGCTCGCGCGCGAGGAACGGAAACGAGCCGTCTTCTGGTTAGCCCAGTCGGAATCGGGTGCGGCGCAAACATATCTTGAAGAGGTGCTGGCGAAGGTAGCGGATGGAGCGCAATGAGATCCGCATTCGCGATCAGGAAGCAAGCCCAGAAGCATTAGAAGCGCGCTAGCCAAAGAGCTCAGTTAGGGTGGAGCGAACTAGCAGCAATAGTATGGGAACCGGGCTAAGCCTCCGGTACCGGTTCAGGAGAAAGGCTTCACCTCTGCAGAAACACCTGCGCGATCGCACGGGCGGTTTGATATGGCTCTGGATCGTTGCGATTGGTGAGTAGGATTACCGTGAAGTGCTGGTGCGGGTAGCGAATGAGCACATTGCGAAAACCCATCGTCTCCCCGGAATGCCATTGGGTCGTGCCGCCAATCTTCTCTTCCGTGATGCGCCAGCCCATCGCATAGCGAACAGTCGGATCATCTGTCGCTGTCACCGGCGTAAATGCAAGTTCGCGTGACTTGGCGCTGAGAAGACGATCGTCGTACAACGCGGCATCCCATTTCGCCAGATCATCGATTGACGAATAGATGCCGCCGTCGCCGAGTACCGCGCTGGTCTGGCTTTGATCGGTCCGCTGCCACGAACCCTGCTGCTCGCTGTAGCCATAGGCGCGATTCGCGACAGAGGAGATGCCTTGCTCGTATGCAACTGTGTTGTCCATCCCTAGCGGGATGAAGATCCGCTCCTTGAGAAAGGACGCGAAATCCTTGCCCGAGGCTTTGCTTACGATGAGTGCGAGTAGCGCATAGCCACTGTTGCTATATCGATAGCCGGTGCCCGGAGCGAAGTAAGTCCTGTTCTGCGACTCGAGAATTTTCAAGACATCGCTGCCACGCAACTGCGCGGTGATCTCGGCGGGAATTACATCCTCATAGTCGATCAGACCAGACATGTGGGACAGCAGATGACGAATGGACATGGCATCGGCCACCTCGGGCAGTGTCGGCAACCATTTGCGCAGCGAGTCGTCGAGCTGCACCTTGCCATCTTCGGCCAGCAGCAAGATCGATGCGGCGGTGAATTGCTTGCTCACGGAAGCCAAGCGATAGTTCGTCGCAGGCTCCGCTGCGACATGCTCTTCCAAATTGGCGAGCCCATAGCTTTGCTGCACGAGTGGCTTACGATCGCGAATGATCAGCAGCGATGCACCCGGCACATCGCCGACATAGCGTTCCATCAATGCATCTACCGATTGCATTCGGACCCCTTGATGACTACCGAGCGCAGCAAGAAGTATAACGGTGATCTTTTCCGTCCGGTTCTCACTTTCGGGCGCTTATGGTGTGGGCTTTATCGGTGCCGGTTGTTCCGATACGGCACTGTCTTCTCAGCGGCTCTTGATCGCGGTGCGATCCCAGGGGAAGCGCAGCGTCGGCTGATTCACATAGCGATCCGTCGGCAGGATCAGTCGTGCACCGGCACCCGGCGCCAGTTTCACCTCGAAGCTGGAATCATTGATCGCTCGTGAGACATCGCGGATCGAGACGCTGCGGAAGCGATGCTCTGCGTATGCACCCGCTTGAACCGTCACGGTGCGCTGTTTCACTGGATTTAAGTTGACGAGAGTCACGGCCGTCGTATCGCCGGTCAGCGTGTCGACGAGCGCGGCCACATCTTCGGGCAGACCAGCGCGGCGTTGAATCGGATCGAAATAACGCAATCGCGCAAAAAGGGGCGATCCTCCCACGTGTGGTGACGTGCGCGACCACGGAGGCCGAGCGATGTGCAGACCGCCCATCGTGAGTTGGATCAGTGCCGTGACGCTGGCAGGATTCTTATCCATTGGATTGTCGGCGAGGCGCGTATCGGGCGTGCTCGTATCGTTGCGCTGGCGCTCGGCGGCCGCGCGAATCCGTTCCAGGTCCTTGCGCATCGCCTCGGCGGGATAGGCAGGATTGTGTCCTTCTAGATAAGCGATCCACGGATGATCGATCGCCTCGCCGGCGCGTGCACGATCCGATGCCTTCATCGACATGTACCAGATCTCTAGCACGTTGGCGTGGTAGTCGCCTGGCGCGTACGAGTACCAGCCATCCGCGCCGTACATGCGGGGCGTAGAAGGCTTGCCATCGATGATCTTGCGCTGAGCATTGATTACATCGGTCTGCTTGCGCCAGACATCGAGATATTTGTCGTCACCGGTGAGCAGATAGGCATTCATGAAGGCGATGATCGTTCGCGGCACGCGATTGCGATCCTCGCGCTCGCCGGTCTGCGGCACGATCGGACTGAAACCCCAACCATAAACCCCGCCCCACCAACGTCCGTCGGCGGCGCCGCCGATCGTTCCATCGAGCCCGACATTCGAGGGCAAGATGCCGTTGTTCTGTTTGGCGCGCGCGACCCACGCATCGACATACGAGAGCAGCCACTCGCGATACTGAGGCTCGTGATCAATCATGTATGCATTGAGCGCGAGCGTCGTCGACAGCAGATTCAATGGGTGATCGCCGACGACCTGACCGTAGTCGATGTAGTGTTGCAGGGTCTGCTCGTACGTTCGCTCACCGTGGCCGAGATCGAATCGATGCTCGACCTCGAACGGATCGCCAGCCCATTCCTGCGCAGTTGCAGGGCGCAACAGCGGACCGCGGCTGCCGTTGAATGCGCTACGAATGATCCTGTGCTTGGGATCGTAGTTAGCTGCCCCGGGATCGGTCCCCATGTAGAAGCCCGCATAGCGACGCGCACGCATCTGGAATGCAGGACTGTCGGGATCGGACAGCCCTTGTACGTTGAAGAGCGTCAGGAATTCTGAGTGGTGCTGCCAATCGAGCACGGTCGGGAACTCGCGGTAATACATGCCCTCGCGCCCGAACTCAACGTGCGTCGTCTTGGCTTCGGTGAATTGACGCAGATGGCCCTCCCACGCTTTCGTGTAGAGCGTCTTGATGCGTTCCGATCCCCCGATCGCGTGCAGCAACGGCCAGTCGTTGACGTTCTCGATCGCATCGTCGGGTCCATCGTTCGCGCCCCAGCGCTCAAAGATCTCCAGGTAGTCGCGCTCATCGAAATACTTGTCGAAGAAGGCCTCGCAGGCGACGGCGTTCGCACGCAGTAGCTCGCGTTCCAGCAGAGCCCAGTCGGGAGCAGGCATCGGCGTAGCCACTTCTAACAGCGGCGCAGATTGCGCGCGACCAGAAGAAAGCAGGGCGCTCAAGAAGAGCGTCGCGAGCAGTGCTGTCCGCGTGGGCCGAGAGGTGATCATCGGAACTCCTTAAGAGGAAGCGGTTAGCGGTTAGCGGTTAGTTCAGAGGCGCCGTCGCGCACTCGCCAAAGTCTCCGGCCTCCCAACTCCTTGTCTTCGTCGGGTCGTGGGTATGAAACCAGCGAGTAGCGGTTAGTCAGATGGCAGGTTGGCAGCGCAGCGACACTTCCACGTTTCCGAACTAGCCGCTAACCGCTAACCCCTAACCGCTTCTCAAATGGATGACACCGGTGTCGTAATTATGCAGAATGCACCCAGCTTCTGCATGTGCGCGCTTCGATGAGTGCGCGAAACGTACCGCTCCTTGACCAATGATGCTGTTCGATAGGGGGAAGCAAATGGCACTGAATAACAAAGAACCTCGCTTTGTGTTCTCGCGCATTCTGATGTCGGGCTTGTGCGCTTCCGCGCTGCAGTCCGGCGCCGCGTACGCACAAGAGAGTGACAACGTAGCGCAGGGCGATCTCGAGGAAGTCGTCGTTACCGGCTTCCGTGAAAGTCTGGAGCAAGCGCTGAACCTGAAGCGCGATGCTCCAAACGTACGCGACAGCATCGTTGCCGAAGACATCGGCAAGATGCCTGATTTGAACCTCGCTGAATCCATTCAGCGCATCCCGGGCGTTGCAATCTCTCGGGACGGTGGCGAAGGCCGCAATATCACGCTTCGCGGTTTGGGCCCGCAGTTCACGCTCGTGACTCTTAACGGTATGGAAGTTCCGTCGGCAACAGCCGGCCTCGACTCTTCTGGCGGGGTGAACCGCGGCCGCAGCTTCGACTTCAACGTCTTTTCTTCGGAGCTGTTCAACCGTATCGACGTCAACAAATCCTCGACTGCGTCGATCGAAGAAGGCGGCATGGCCGGCACCGTTCAGCTCTATACCGCTCGCCCGCTCGACCAGCCCGGCTTCAACGCAACCTTAAGTGGGCAGGCCTATTACAATGACGTCAACGAGGACATCAATCCGCGCGTCGGCATGACGCTCTCCAACACATTCGCGGATGACACGTTCGGCGTGCTCGTCAACGCGACTTACACCGAGCGCAACCCATTTCAGGATGGCTTCGGCACGGTCCGCTGGGAACGTCCCACCGGCGGCGGCTTCGCCAATGTCGACGGCGCGATCGTCCACGGCACGCCGACTTCCGTCGACCGCGATGGCAATGTCGTCGATGTAGGGGAGCCCGGCATCGACCTGAACGATCTTTGGTTCCCGCGTTTGCCGCGGCAGGATTCCTTCCGACACTCGTGGGAGCGGCTCGGCACGGCGGTCAGTCTCGAGTTTGAGCCGACGGAAAGTTTCAATGCCGGGCTTACCTGGCTGCGTTCCGAACTGCAGCAAGATGTTGCAGCTCAGAACTCGTTCGCACAATTCCGTACGAATGCCGGCCATGGTTGGCCCGCGATCACGCCTGTCGAGGTCTGGTTGGATGAATCGGGTCGCTACGCCGAAGCTGGCACGTTCGAGAATGTACGTCTGCGCACGGAAAGCCGCCTGACGGAGGACGTCAGCGAGTTCAACCAGTACGTGGGCGACTTCCGGTGGGATCTGAGCGATTCGCTGAGATTGAGCGGCATGGTCGGCTTTGCCGAGAACGAACTGACGAATCAATTCTTCCGTGTGAACATCGAGGCGCTCGAGGGTTCCACGTTCACCTACGATTTCAGGGACAACTCCAACGTCGCTGCTATCCGCTACGGCTTCGACGTGTCCGATCCGTCGAACTTCGCCTTGCAGACCAACAACGAGCTCATCCAGAGAAACGTCGTGAAGCGGGATAACACCACCGCGCGGCTCGATCTGGAATGGCACGATGACAAGACCAGCTTCAAGGTTGGCTTGGTGACCAACGAGCGGGAGTTGGATACCGCGAACTACGAGCTCGACTATACGGAGCCGGCCACCTTCGACGGCATCACCACCGTTTTCAACTACATCGATCTGGGCAACCACGGCGCCAACACGGATCTTGATTTCGTGGCGCTCGATTTTGCCGCTGCACTCGACGTCTACAATCCTACTGGCGGAACCCTGCGGAGGGGCCCCGGCATCGCAACATGGACAGTGACGGAAAAAACCGTCGGTGGATATCTCGAGGCCAATGCCGAAGCTGAGCTGCTCGGGCGCCCGCTCCACTTGAATGCCGGCGTGCGAGCCGTGCGCACTGAAATCGAGTCGAACGGCTTCGGCACCGGCGAGATCCCGATCAACGTCGACAATGACTACACCGATTACTTGCCGGCCGCGAATCTGGCGTGGGAGCTGACCGACGACTTCATCGTTCGTTTCGGCGCAAGCCGGACCATGACGCGCCCCAGTCAGTCGAGCCTGGCGCCTTCGCGCGGTTACTCGGACGTGAACCTCTCGGTGAGCGGCGGCAATCCGCTCCTCTCGCCGCAAAGATCGAACAACATCGACCTTTCGTTCGAATGGTATTTCGCTGCCGAATCCGCCGTGTCAGTTGCGCTCTTTCGCAAAGACATCGATTCGCTTATCGAAACGTCACAAGAAGAGGGGCTGTTGTCGGCTGCGGATCGGGAGGCGGTCGCGCGCATCTACCCGGGCCAGCCTGCGCTTCTCGCCCCTGGCGTCGTGTGGACCTTCAACCAACCGCTCAATCTGGACGGCACAGATGTGGAAGGGTTCGAAATTGCCTATCAGCAGCCGCTCACGTTCCTGCCTGGGTTCTTGAGCAATATGGGATTTTTGGCTAACTACACCTATGTCAGCTCGGAAACGACCTTCGAGTTCGAAGATCAGACTCTGACGGCGCCATTGAATGGTTTATCGGAAGATTCATACAACGCCACGCTCTACTACGAAAACGATCGGTGGGGTGCTCGCCTCTCGGTGAATGACCGCAGCGACTACACCACCGGCGTTCCGGGTGGCAACGGCAACCTGACCGAATCGACGTCGGGCCTGCCGCACTATGACTTCTCGTCCTTCTTCAATCTCACTGACAACATCGTGCTTTCGCTCGAGGTGATCAACTTGACGGACGAGGCCGAGCGCCTGTTCACCAGCGGCGATGGCGACCTCGACTTGGTACGTGAGTACAACAAGACCGGTCGAGAATACTTCCTCGGCGCGCGTGTGAACTTCTAAGCGGGGTAGGGGACGTTCCTGGTCTTCGAGGAATGTCCCCCTTTTCAGGAAGGGGACACTCCCCGAGGACGGGGAGCGTCCCCTGAGCTTCAATCAATGCGCGCTTACTCGGCCAAGACCACAAGCGGCCGGCCTTTCTCGACGATATACGTCGCGAGCTCGGATCCTTTACCGCTGCCAACGTTCCTCGCGGCATGCTTCACTCGAGCCGGGATGAACAAGATTTGACCTGCTTTGAGCGTTACCGGTGCCTTGCCTTCGACTTGGTACTCCCACTCGCCTTTGAGCACGTAGATGATTTCCTCGCCTGGATGCGAGTGCATGGGGAAACTCACGCCAGGGTCTAAGTCGACTTGCACCTGGATCACCTCCCGCCCGGGAGCGCTGATATCGTGCCGCTGCAGCTCGGTTCGAGTGACTCCTTGCTGTTGTGCTGAGGTCGAGTGCAGCGCGAGGATGCTTGCGGCGAGCACCGATAGGGTGATGATT